>JAYZFO010000008.1:0-74017 GCA_036336685.1 Pseudomonadota bacterium | reverse complement strand
ACCATTTTCAACTGGGGTTAGTACTAAACCATCACGAACCATAAAGAGATTATTGGTAGCAAATTCCGCTATGTTTCCTGAACCATCTAGTACGACAGCCGTATCATATCCTTCGGCTCGAGCCTCTGCTAAGGCCCGCCCAACATTTGGATAAAGGCATGAAGCTTTTGCGTTTGTTGGTGCTGCCTCGGGAGCGGGTCGACGAAAACTAGAGATTGTTGCTGTGATCCCGCGCCACTCGGGTAATGGGGCCTCGAATATCGTCAGAATGAAACATGTAGAACTAGTATCGGGTGTCACAAAACCATCTTTAAAATACATCAAAGGGCGGATATAAAGTTCGGCCTTCGTTGGAAATTGTTTAATTCCTTCCCATGCAAGTGCGGTGATCTCCTCGGCACTGAGCGGCGTTGTCATATTAAACGTCTCTGCGGATTCTATTAGCCGAGCGCAGTGTCTGTCTAAATCTGGCGCGCAACCTCCGAATGCTCGTGCACCGTCAAAGACCGATGACGCCATCCACCATGCGTGGTCCATTGGCCCTAGGATTGGTTGATTGCCTTCTATCCAATCACCATTGCTCCACGTGATAGACCGCCGGTCGATCAAGATAATTGCTCGGGTGAGATTGTTCTGCTTTTTTGCTCGTGTTCGTACGCTTTTGCGTATGCGTGAATTCGCTTGATCATGGCGTGCAAGCCGTTTGCGCGGCTTCCGCTCAGGTGAGAGCCTAAATCTAGCACTTCAAAAAATTCGGCCGGAGTATTCATAATTTCTTTGGGTGTACGATTTGAATAAACTCGTAATAACAGCGCTATCAAGCCCCGCACTATCATTGCATCAGAGTCTGCATCAAAATTTATTTTGTCGCCTTGTTGAGTGGCGTAAAACCAGACCTGTGACTGGCAACCCGCAACCTTGTGTGCTTCGTCTTTCTTATCTTCCGGAAGCCCCTTTAGGGCCTTACCCATTTCAATTATGTACTCGTAGCGTTGTATCCAATCATCGAAAAAAGAAAATTCTCCAATGATGTCTTGCGTCGTTTCGTTTATGTCAGAACTTTCCACCATCAAGACGATATAGTGGGGTTTACGACTGCAATCAATCCGGCCAGAGTGAAATGTGAGCTTCTGTGGAAATCCTTATGCCAAATTACGCTGAAAAAGGAATGAGTTTGTGAGTCCCTATACTTTTATTCTACGCGCCTTGCGGTGTTTGCCTCCTGAAGCCGCCCACAAATTAACAATAAAGGCATTATCATTGGGTTTGGGTCCCAAGGACCGAACGCCAGATGACCCATCCCTGGCCACATCGGTGTGGGGGCTAAATTTTCCTAACCCGGTTGGGTTGTCTGCTGGTTTTGATAAAGGAGCAGAAGTATCAAATAGAATGCTCGCAGCGGGATTTGGTTTTGTTGAGGCTGGGACCGTCACACCGCTGCCACAGAAGGGAAACCCTAAACCGCGGATGTTCCGACTAAATAAAGATCTAGCAGCCATTAACCGGCTCGGATTTAATGGCACGGGGTTGTCCCCTTATGTTCGACGTATTTCCACCCGCTACAAAGGGGCAGGCTTATTGGGGGCAAACGTTGGCAAGAACAAGAAGACGATTGATGGCGCTGGTGATTATGAAATTGGAATCGAAGCCGTAGCAAAATATGTGGACTATCTGGTGATTAATATTTCGTCTCCAAATACCCCGGGGCTCCGAACGATGCAAAACCGAGAAAATCTAATACAGCTAATTCAAAGAGCCAAAGGTGCCAGAGCAAGGGCAGTAAGCGACGCAAGTCGTCACCCGCCGCTTGTCGTGAAGATCGCACCCGACCTTTCGAATGAGGAAAGAGCAGATATCGCATCGGTAATTACTGAATATGAGATAGATGGATTAACTGTAGCCAACACTACAGTTGCTCGGCCTACAGGTTTACGGGACCCTAAGGCCAGGGAAGACGGCGGGCTCAGTGGAGCGCCGCTTTTTCCGCTGGCGATAATGATGGTAGAAGATATGTATAAGCGGACGGAGGGGCAGGTGCCAATTATAGGATCTGGCGGTATCGCCTCTGGCGCGGATGCATACGCGATGATACGGGCCGGCGCGTCCCTGGTTCAGCTTTATACCGCGCTCGTATTCAGAGGACCGTTATTGATTCCGCAAATTAAACACGAACTCGCTTTTTTGCTAGCTAAAGACGGTTTTAAGTCGGTTAATGATGCTGTAGGGACTAATGTTAGGATGGTTGAATAACCTTTTTCAACGTTTGAATGTTTGCTTGGTAAGATGGTGTTTTATCAGCGTGATTACTTCGTCTGTATCCCACTCAGCGGGCCCCGTTAATCTGCCAAGTTCTATTCCCTCGTCATCAAACAGGATTGTTGTGGGCAAGCCTTTTACTTTTAGTCTAAACATAAGTTTTGAGCTGACATCATGAAAAATTGAGAGGTTAGTTAAGCTCATTCTTTTTACGAAAGGGCTAATTTTTGCCCAACCCCCATGGTCCACAGAGATGGCTAAAACCTTCAAACTAGAACCTTTAAATTTATTTTGTAGTCGTTCCAAGGAGGGCATTTCTTTTATACACGGTGCGCACCAGGTTGCCCAAAAATTTACAAGAATCACCTGTCCGCGATAGTTTCTTAAGGTAAACTTTTGTCCGTATCCGTCTGTAAATGGAGTGTCAGGTGCATTAATAATACTTAATGCGGGTTTAAAATGGGTTAATTCACCTTTGAGGGGTGCACTGTTTTTTGGCCCCGCTATTGCGTATGTGCTTGAAACGGCCGCAATAATCGCCATTATCGCCAAGTTGATAGCGGCGTAGTTATTTAGGGCCTTCTTTTTCTTTACTGTAAACATGGGTTTGAAACAAAATATGGGTGACAAAAAATATCTTGATGGCACAAAAGGCTCCCAAGGTGAACCCAACCCAATGTGGGGAGGAGGCTTTAGGGGGCGGGCGGATGTCCTTATGGAGAAAATTAACGCCTCTATCAATTTTGATAAGGCGTTATATTCGTATGATATCCGCGGGTCCATTGCTCACGTAAATATGCTCGGTGAGGCCGGAATTTTGCAACAGACCGACGTAACAAAAATCTGTGATGGGCTGGAAGCTATTCGTTTGGAAATTGAAGAGGGTCTCTTCGAGTTTAAAACCGAGTTAGAAGATATACATATGAATATTGAAGCAAGGCTCACCGAGTTGATTGGTGAACCTGCTGGCCGTCTTCATACTGCGCGGTCCCGAAATGATCAGGTTTCGACAGACTTGCGCCTTTGGCTTAGAGATGCCATCGACGAAACGGACAAGGGCTTGGCAGAAATACAATCCGCGTTGGTTTCAAAAGCAGAAATGCATGCAGATTGGGTAATGCCAGGCTTCACCCACCTCCAAGCGGCGCAACCTGTGACTGTCGGGCACTATCTTTTGGCTTATGTTGAAATGTTTGGCCGTGATCGTGGGCGCCTGAGTGACGCCCGAGTGCGACTAAATGAATCTCCTCTGGGTGCGGGCGCTCTTGCCGGGACCTCGTTTGCGATTGACCGAGAAATGACTGCGGAAGCACTCGGTTTTGATCGACCGATGGCGAATTCCATAGACGCCGTCTCAGATAGAGATTTTGTCGTCGAATTTTTGGCCGCAGCCGCAATTTGTGCTGGACACCTATCGCGTCTTGGGGAAGAACTCGTGATTTGGTCATCAGCGCAATTTCAATTTGTAAAACTCTCAGACGCCTTTTCGACAGGCTCGTCCATGATGCCCCAGAAACGAAACCCGGATGCAGCGGAATTGATTCGGGGAAAAACAGGACGGGTTGTCGGTGCCTTTGTTGCGCTGTCTACCGTGATGAAAGGGCTGCCACTCGCATATTCCAAGGATATGCAAGAGGACAAGGAGCCCGTTTTTGATGCGGTCGACAGCTTGTTGATGTGCTTGTCGGCAGCGTCCGGTATGATCCGCGATTTGACATTTCAACGCGATAAGCTCGTGCATGCGGCAAGTGAGGGCTACACCTGTGCTACCGATTTTGCCGATTGGTTGGTGCGTGAGGGTGGTGTGGCATTTCGTGAGGCCCACCAAATCGCAAGCAAAGCTGTTAATATGGCGATAGGGCAGAAGTGCGACCTAGAGGACCTTTCCTTGGAAGACTTGCAGGGTATTGATAATCGGATCACTGAGGGATTGTATAAAGTATTAGGTATGGAAAATTCGGTAAATAGCAGGACAAGTTACGGGGGAACTTCGCCGAAAAATGTCCGTGAGCAACTTACCAGCGCAAAGAAACGCTTCGGACTATGAAGCTTCATGGTTTTGTCTCACTTATAGTAGTCACTGTGTTTTTGGGATCTTTGCTCGGATGTGGAAAAAAGCCTGGTGAAGTCGCACCGCCTGAGGGTGCGCCGCAGTTTCCAACACAGTACCCCAAACCTAAATAAGGGCCTAAACGTAATGAATAGCTTCGCATATCGTAACGGAACCCTGCATGCGGAGGATATCTCAGTTCTTGATTTAGCAGCGTCGGTGGGGACGCCGTTCTACTGTTACTCGACAGAGACGTTCAGCCAAAATTATACAGAATTTCGTGATGCTTTTAGTGAGCTGAATGCCCAAATCTGCTATGCGGTTAAAGCAAACAGTAATCAGGCTGTCATCTCCTTGTTTTCAAATCTCGGTGCAGGCGCCGATGTGGTTTCAGAAGGGGAACTGCGTCGCGCCAAAGCCGCCGGTGTGCCGACGGATAAGATTGTGTTTTCTGGGGTTGGTAAGACACGATCAGAAATTGCCACCGCGTTGTCTTTGGGTTGTGGCCAATTTAATGTCGAATCTGAACCAGAGTTGGAAATTTTAGCCAGTATTGCAGCGCAGAAAGGCAAGACTGCTACTGTCGTGTTACGTGTTAACCCTGATATTGATGCTGATACGCATGACAAAATTTCTACGGGCCGCGCGGGCGATAAATTTGGTATCGAATATGATCGAATCCTTACGGTTTACCGACAAGCTAACAATAATCCCCACTTGGTGGTGGCCGGTTTGGCTATACATATTGGATCCCAGCTTACTGGGTTGGCTCCGTTTAAGGCGGCCTTTGATAAAATTGCAAAGCTGGTAACAGAGATTCGGGCCGAAGGTTTGTCTGTGAACAGACTAGACCTTGGTGGTGGTTTAGGTATTGTATATAGCGACGAACGGCCGCCGACACCGGCGGAGTATGCCCAAGTAGTGGGCGAAGTTCTCGGGCACTATAAATTGGAATTGATATTTGAACCCGGGCGACGCCTTGCAGGTGATGCGGGAATACTAGTCACAAATGTCATTTACATTAAAGAAAGTGGAGGGCGCACATTTTTGGTAGTTGATGCGGCGATGAATGACCTAATGCGGCCTACACTTTATGATGCTTGGCATAATATCGATCCAATAAGAGAGTGCCCGAAAAATATCCCAAAGGTACCGGTAGATATTGTAGGTCCCGTTTGCGAAACCGGCGATATTTTTGCAGTTCAGCGAGCCATGCCGCCTATTAAGGCTGATGAACTAATCGCTTTAAGGTCGGTTGGTGCCTACGGTGCCGTAATGTCCTCTACTTATAACAGTCGGTTACTTATTCCTGAGATAATGGTAAACGGCGATGAATACGCAGTAATTAGGCCTCGGCCTGATTATGAGGGGTTAATTGCGCAAGATTACGTTCCCGAGTGGCAGTCTAGTCTTCTGTAGACTACGGTATTATGCATTGTCAGTTAATTTATCATGAATAAAGGGATAAGCAGTTTTCTAACTAGTTTTTACCACTCCAATAAAGGGCAGGCTTCGGAACCGATGCGCCATGTCAATCCCGTATCCTACAACGAAAACATCTTCAACTGGGAATCCCACGTAGTTTGCCTCGATTGGTTCTTCGCGTCTTGCTTCCTTGTCTAATAACACACATGTATGGACAGTTTTTGCGCCGCGGCTAGTCATTAAGTTTTTCGCGTAAGCAAGTGTGCGGCCCGTGTCCAAGATGTCGTCAACTACTAATACGGTACGGTCGCGGACATCTTCGGTTATGTCCCTTGTCAAATTGACAGTTCCAGTACTTTCGGTGTTAGCCCCGTAACTCCAGATGGTTATGAAGTCGACCATCGGGCGCATTCCTGACGAATCTAGCGCGCGGAGTAGATCAGCAGCAAAAATAAAGCTTCCCTTCAATATAACAATTATCAAAACGTCTTCCGGAAGATCTGAGGAAATTTTCTGCGAAAGTACCTCTATCCGATCGGCGATTGTTTCCGCATCGTAAATCACGTCAATTTGAGAAAGATTGTATTCCATTGGTTTGTCAGAGGATTCCGTCATTTTGCTACATCGACCTCGATGCGTTTGGCTTTAGTTGGTGGATTATTAATTTCAGTAGAGAATTTTAACGTTTCATTAGCCTTAATAAAATTTTGTGATAGCGAAAAATTTCGTTGCAGAACCACAATGCCGTGACCATCTAAAAATACTATCTTAAGAGTTGGCGCGTCGCGGGATATCTTCGAGACACTTACCAGTTCACCGTGAATTTTCAGGGTATCCGAAGTTAGATATTTATAGGTTACATTTCGGACTTTTAATTTAGGCTCCTGGACAAGCATTGTAAGCCCCATAATGCTATACACCTCAGTGACGGAAGGCCAGGAGGTGATCACCCATTCTCTGTATTTAACGGCACCGCCTAACGTACCTGTTAACAAGAAAAATAGAACTAAACATACAATCACACCTTTCCGGCGATTTGGTTTGTTATCCCGAATGGTTGATTTTGATTGTGTGGTTAGATTTTTAATTTTAGACGATGAAGTACCATCATTTGGTGGAGTTTTTTCTAGATTGACCCGACCAGGTTGACCAATTGGGCTCACTACATTTTCCTGACCTGCTGTTTTTTGGTAATCCTGGGTGGAACCAGGATTAATAGTGTCCTCTATATTTTTGGCGAGATAGGTTTCCGGGAATATAGATAATGGATACGCCCCGGTCTTGTTGTTAGTCACCCAAAACGGCTTTTCCGAGTTGCTAGATATAATCCAGCAATAATTACATTTTATACATTTTACGGCTCGGCCATTTTCCCCAATATCCTTCGCCTGAATGACATATCGTGTGGCGCATGAGGTACAGCTAATGATCATACGTTCTTAATACCCTATGCCATGAAGCCTTTTAAGAGGACCTGATTCTGAGTATTTAAAATGCGCGGGCCCTCCTATAGGAAATATACTAAAACCCGGGGAATTCTTGTGTGTGAATAGAATGAGGAAATAGCGGTTTTGGCAAATGAATTTGAAGATATTGTGTGTTTTGAGAACGTCAGTATGAGCTACCCGCTTAGTGGCGAGGTATTGAGAGAGATTAGCTTAAAGCTAGCGGCTGGGTCGTTTTATTTTATAACCGGGTCGAGCGGCGCCGGAAAATCCTCCTTGATGCGATTGATGTTTCTCGCACATAGACCATCAAAAGGAAAAATATCTATCTTCGGGAAGGATATTATGAGTTTAACTCGCGATGATCGGTCCGCTCTTCGCCGAAAGATAGGAGTAGTGTTTCAAGAATTTAAATTGATTAATCATATGTCTGCACTAGACAATGTAGCCTTACCTCTGCGAATTGCCGGTGTAAGTGAATCTAAAATATGTGAATATGTTCCGGAATTATTACGGTGGGTAGGTTTAGAGAAAAAAATTGAATCGAAAGCAACGACGCTTTCCGGTGGGGAGCAGCAGCGGGTTGCGATTGCTAGAGCAGTAATCGCCCGCCCTCGACTACTCCTTGCAGATGAACCCACGGGTAGTGTGGATGATGAAATTGCCGTACGTCTGATGCATCTGCTGGAAGAACTCAATAAGAATGGCACTACGATAGTGGTGGCTACACATAATGATGAGTTGGTTCACCGTTTTCCGCATCCAGAAATTCGGGTTGAGAAAGGAGGAATAAGTGGTTCGTCCACTGCGTTCCTCTAGGAGTATGCACAATAGATTGCTTCCATTCCGGGGTGACCCAATTAGTCGCTACCTGCCAATCATTGTTGGATTACTTGTTTTTGTGAGTACCCTGGCGTTAGCAGCAGGCATGTTTTTTTATAGTACGGGGGATACCTGGCAAAAAAATATGTCTGGAACTCTAACAGTAGAAATCCCAGCAAAAGCTGCAAAAGATAATGCCGTAGAAACCATTGTAGCGTTATTAATAAAAAATCCAAAAATTGTTTCGGCAAAAGTTGTTTCAAACAAAGAAGTAGATGAACTTCTGGAGCCCTGGCTTGGTTCTGATATTTCTGAACTAGATCTTCCTTTACCTGTCCTAGTCGACGTAATGGTCCTACCTGGTGAAAGCGTCGATATAGACGGATTGTCATCTGAGTTGAAAAAAATAGCTCCCAGTGTGATTTTAGACGACCATTCTGACTGGCTTCTCGGCGTCAGGGAATTTTTTGATTTTGTACAAAGAATCTATTTTACCGTCATCTCCGTGATAATCATGTCTGTGGTTGCTACCGTTATTCTTACGACACGCACCGGATTGGCTATTAATCATGATATTGTTGAAGTTCTATATTTTATCGGTGCAACGGATCTATATGTCGCTCAGAGATTTCAAATCCAAACCTTATTATTGTTAGGTCCCAGCGCGCTTGTAGGTTTTTTGGCTGGTGTTGGTGCAGTGTGCATGGTCCAGGCACACGGGGAAGGTGTTGGCGGTGGGATGTTTCCAGATTTTTCGTTAAGTATGTTACAATGGTTTGGGCTCGCGGCCTTACCCCTCGTTAAGACATTGCTACTGATATTAACCGTTGGTCTTACCGTCCGGTTTAGACTGGGAAAAATGATGTGAGCCGCCGAGCAAAAAGACGGCGTAATAGGGGCGTTAAAATAGCCCTGAGCATACTGTCAGTAATCGTTTTTGTTTGGCTGGTCGGCCTGTACCATTTTGCAGGACTAATTCCGGATCCTGGTCCAATTTCCGCGGAAAAATCAGATGCTATCGTAGTCCTTACGGGCGGAGCCAGGCGAGTGAGCGAGGGGTTTTCGTTGCTTGAACGGGGCCTCGCAAAGAGACTTTTTGTATCGGGCGTTTATAGAGGGGTAGATGTCCAGGCCCTCCTTAAAATTGCACGCCGGGCACCGGGTGAGTTTGAATGTTGTATAGCTTTGGGCTATCTAGCAGACAGCACCAGGGGAAATGCCGCGGAAACCTCTATTTGGATTGAGCGTGAAAAAATTTCATCAATTCGGATTGTAACAGCGAGCTATCATATGCCCCGGAGTTTGTTAGAATTTCGACATGCCCTTTCAACAGGAGTTCGCATCGTGACACATCCGGTTTTCCCCGTCGGTTTTCGCCAGGATAATTGGTGGCGTTGGCGAGGATCGGCCCGTCTCGCCATATCTGAATATCATAAATATCTATTTGCTATTTTTGAAATAAAGTTTTTATGAAAGGGATCTAATTGAATTTCGTACGCTCCCTTACATTCAATGTAGCGTCATTTTTGTGGACGTTTATTCTACTATTTCTTTATCTTCCACTCCTCGTTGCACCGCAGCGGTGGTTGGTGGAAGCTGTGAGATTTTGGGTCTTCGGGATTTTCTTTCTACAACACAGATTATTGAATCTAAAATTTGAATTTAGAGGCGTACACCTCCTGCCAGAAACACCGTATATAATCGCGTCCGCTCATCAGTCTGCCTGGGATACAATAGCATTCTATGCCATCGTAAGAGACCCTGGTTACATTGTAAAAAACGAATTGACTAAGGTTCCTCTATTGAGTGCATATGTGCGTCGGCTCGGTATGATTTCGATTAATCGGTTGGGTAACGCCGGAGAGATTCGGAAAATGATCCGGGAGGTGCGCGATAGTATTCAGAAACGGCGTTCAATCGTTATTTTTCCGGGTGGAACGCGCTCTCCACCAGGCGAAGAGGTGCCACTGAAATCCGGGATTAACTCGGTTTATCGCCAATGCGGGGTTCCCGTAGTTCCGGTTTCGCTCAATTCAGGCGTTTTTTGGGGAAGGAGAAGCTTTCTGAAGAAATCTGGTGTTATAATCGCCGAGTTCCACCCACCTATCGAACCCGGTCAAGATATTTCAATATTTTCTGAAATCCTCAGGGACTCCATAAACTCGGGTAACAGGCGTTTACTTTGTGAGGCGTTGAATCAAAATAATTGAGATTGGAAGTTGTCGAATGCCCTCCAAAAGTGATCACGAATCGTATCGGCTTCTTGTAAAATTTCGTGCTTCGACCCGTGGAAAGGTATTTGTTTCCAGCCATGCTTTGCGCATATCTCTGCCTGCGCACTAATTGAAACAACTTGGTCCGCCAGCGCAGTGCAAACGAGGACCGGACAACAATCGTCCGCAGTTGGTGGCAGGCGGTATAGAGCGTTCATGCTTTGAAATGCGGCGTGCAGCCACCCGATTGTTGGGCGATCGATTGCTAAGTTTGGCTGTTTTTCAATCTCGTTTTGGTTTTGATAAAACCGCTCTTTGTCACTTGTTAGCGTATTGTTTTTAAATGTTTTAGCCTTTGAGGCGTGGTGTTGCATGCCAGGGACCCATTTCTTATGGAAGCCTGTTAGTTGTCCTATGTGCGCAAGCACTTTTGCAAACGATGCGTTGATACCACTCATTGGTATATCAAACATCGGAGCAGTTAATACAACGCCTTTAAAATTGTTTTGTTGTTCCAGTAGTGTCCGCGCCACTACATTAGCACCCATTGAGTGCGCCAGCACTAAAGGTTTCACGTCATGCTGGGGTATAATGTGCGTGAGAAACCATTTTAAATCTTTCAGATATGTGTCGAAGCTATCAATATGCCCCTTTTGTCGATTCTCAATCTCTCGGGCTGACAAACCTTGGCCCCTCCAGTCCATCGACCAAACGTCATACCCCCGTGTCAGTAATTCTGCTGCAGTTTCTGTGTATTTCTCTATAAATTCCGTACGTCCATGCAGGATTACAAAGACTTCGTTTGTTTGGTTGTTTGATGGCCAATGTCCCACCCTTATTTGGGTATTAGCCGGGAAGTTTTCAAAAGAAATTTGAAGGTCGGACTTCGCCATTGTTCCGGGGGTGGATAAATTCATCCAAAACGACTCATATTTGCGGTTATAACAGGACTACAATGTTTTGGTCGTATAAACGGCGAAGTTTTGTACCCCATTAATATGTTGCGGGCCCGAGGGGTTCCTGCATTTATCACGTATTGCGCACCATAACTTGTTCGAAGAGGATCTATTTAGTGGTCTTTATTAGTAATTTCCACGTTTGCAGCGAGGCATCCAATACTATCGATTTCAATTTCAATTCTGTCACCCGGTTGCAGCCATTTTGGGGGCGAAAAGCCAGCTGCTACGCCGGCAGGTGATCCCGTCGTAATCAAATCTCCGGGCATAAGAGTTATAAACGTGGAAATGTAACTCACAAGATAGGCCGCTGAGAAAACCAGGTCGTTGGTATTTCCTTCCTGGCGTATTTCGCCATTTACTCGAGTTGTCAGTGGCATGTTCTCAGGATCACCTGCCTCATCGGTTGTTACTATCCAGGGGCCGAGCATGCCCGAATGTTCCCAATTTTTGCCGGGTGCGACTTGTGGGCCGGCTTTCTGCCAGTCCCGCACACTACCGTCATTACAGATTGTGTAACCTGCGACGTATTGCAGTGCGTCGGTCTCTGACACGTGTCGCGCGGGTCGCCCAATTACTACTGTCATTTCACCCTCGTAGTCGAAATGACTAGAGTGTGATGGCATCACCATTTGGCCATTATGAGGAACAAAGGTTCTCACATACCGAGAAAAAATACTGGGCGAACTCGGGATATCAAAACCCATTTCGATTATATGTTCTCGATAATTCTGACCTACGCAGTAGATTTTTTCGGGTGTTAGTATCGGCAATTCAAAGTCTATCTGGTCAAAATGATGATCTGGTGCAGCATGTTCTGCAATTGCCCGAGCTTCATCGATGGCGTTAGTAGTGAGAACTGCGTGAAGAGTTTTCTGGTTACCGCTTAGGAGATCCGTCAATTCGATTACACCATGACCGGTGACAACACCAAAACCTTGACGATTACCAATTTTAAAGCTTGCAAGTTTCATTAGTTACCCTGTTTTATTCTGCTAGAATTTTGTTTTCTAGAATCCCGATTGGCTCGATAGCCACGCTAATTTTTTCCCCAGGGCGCAGCCAATTTTTAGGGTGGTTTTCAATTGCGCTGCCGCCTGGAGATCCGGTGGCAATGATATCGCCAGGTTCAAGCCACGTAAATTTTGTGATATGTGAGATGATGTAAGGAATCTTGAATATCATCATTGCCGTGGGCCCATTTTGTCTGGTTTCCGCGTCAACGTAAGTTTTAATATGTAATGCATCGGGGTCGATAATTTCATCTCGTGTTACCATCCACGGCCCTATAGCGCCCGATCGGTGGAAGTTTTTTCCAGGACAATTCTGTGTGCCTTTTGATTGCCAGTCTCTAACGCTGCCTTCATTTATAATAGTATAGCCCGCAACATAATCGAGGGCGTTTTCTTCTGGTACATGACGTCCCGGCTTGCCAATAACTACACCGAGTTCGCCCTCATAATCGAGTTGGTCCGATACCTTAGGGAAAATTATTGGCTGATTGTGTGCCGAGAAACTTGCCGCAAACCTTGGGAAGATACTCGGCCACTTCGGCCCGCCGTCCTCGACTACTTCATGGTAAGCACGGTAATTACGGCCTACGCAAAAAATCTTCTCAGGGTTGGTTATCGGAAACATATATTCTATATCGTCTAGAGCAAAATCGGGGTCTGTCCGAGACGCTAATTTCTCTATTTTGCTAAGTGATAGGCCTGAAATTGATGATTTTAGATCTGGATGGTCGTGTCGTTCTGTCATATCGACAATTCCATTGTCTTTTACTACACCGTATGACTCTCGTCCCCTGTGTCGGTAACTGATGAGTTTCAAAACCCCTACCTCCGTCAACATTTCGTTTATCCGCCGCCGCGACGCCACAATGTGTTTCTGCAGTTTTGTATGTCTCTTTAGTCTGGTGAAAAAGAGCGCGCAATCTTCTATCAATGACCGAATTTATTCGTTTTACACCAAAGTTGGCTATGTAATAATAATTTTCTGATGACTTCGAGATGAAGCAGTTATTCGGCTGGTGAGTGAACCATCAGTATGAAACCCAAAACTTTCTTGGCTCTTCGATGTTCTCGTTAAGAATGGGCGCCATTATTTTCTTTTGGTGTACGCGTCACGAGGAACACTCCAACAATTGATATAATAAAACCAATAAAAGCTATCATCCCCATTGTTTCACCATATGTTATCCAACCTAGAAACATAGTCGTTGGTGGTGTGAGATAAAACAGGCTGGAGACCCGAGCGGCATTACCGTGTCGCAACATTAGGTAATATATGTTTGTGGCCCCAATTGTTAGAACGAAGACGAGCCACGCCCATACCAAAATAATCTCAAAACCCCATTTAATAGTGCCACTTTCGATAACCAACGCGATACAGAAATTACAAATTCCTGCCGCGGTCTGTTGGACGATCATAACTACGCGCAAATCTGCGTGTGCGCAGTATTTTTTTTGATAAAGGGAAGCAACAGTTATAAAAATAGGTGTTAACGCTGAGAAAACGATGCCGGTTGTGGTGGCTAACCCGATCCCGAGTCGTTCTATGAGCACCACGAAAAGCCCCAAAAACCCGAAAATAAATCCAATCCACTGAAGACGGCTTACTCTTTCACGTAATGCTATTCCCACGACCGCTGCAGTTAAAAGGGGTTGCATGCCTGCGATAAGTGCGGCTAGCCCTTGGCTTACGTTGCCGTCAAGTGCCATGAACATGGAGCCTAGGTAAAAACACTGGAGAGTGACCCCTACGATAGCAATGTGTATGAGTTCTTTGAGGCCTGGCCAAGGGATCCGGACAAAGAGTGCATAAATACACATTACAAAGACAACGAGCGCTGAGCGGACCCATAGAATAGTGAATGGTTCTGCAAACTCGAGGCCCCAACGCGTGATTGGGAACCCTGACGACCAGAAAAGTATAAAAAGGAAAGGTCCGCCCCATGCGATTGACGCATTTTTAGGCTTCATATTTCCTCACGGCGAGGGCTACTCCGGCCATTGAGATCAACAAACCAATGATTGCAAGCCAAGACAAAATTTCACCAAACATTGCCCAGCCCATAATAGCAGTAGTTGGTGGACTCAGATAAATTAGGCTAGTGACGCGGGCTGCAGCTCCCCGTTGTACAAGCCAGTAGTAGAAACAAATTCCAAAGACCGAAAGCCCGATTGCTGACCATAAAACTGCAAAAATAAATTCATTCGTCCAAACTATCGTCATCTTTTCAAAAGTATATGCGAGTATTAGCATTAGAATACAGGACATAACATTCTGCAGTGCTACGCCGGTTCTTACGTCAAATTGACCACAGTAGCGTTTTTGGTAGAGCGTACCCGCGGTGATTCCCAGCAAGCCAACAAATAAAATCACCAACCCCCAGAGGGTGTCGATCGGAGAGGCTATCCTGTCCCAGACAACTAGCGCTAAACCGAAGAAACCGAGCAAGAGACCAATCCAATTTGTTCGGGTTACATTTTCTCCTAATACAACTCCTGCGAGGACACCTGTCAGTAACGGTTGTAATCCTACGATGAGAGCGGCTACTCCGGTTGAAATACCAATCCAGATCCCATAGTAAACGCCAATGAGGTAGAGTGTCTGAATACCGAACCCGGCGACCAGTATATGCAATACCGAAGTCCAGGTTTTAGGCCACTCGGCGCGGAGCAAGAAACAAGCGGGTACCAGGATAACAGATCCGACGATGAAACGACTGGCCATCAAAGTGAATGGCTCCGCGTAGGGCAACCCGAATTTAGCTGCAACGAAACCGCTGGCCCACAAGAATATGAAAGACGCGGCGAGGCCTGAAACCAGCAAAGAGTTTTGGATTGACGATCTTGGAATTTTTGCGGTCATTTCAGTATTTAATATGGGTGTCAAAAATCTTACTTACAAAATTCTGTTCTATACAAATAAACTAAAAATTGTAATTTCTTCAGTTTAATAACATCGACTTTGGATAACGCTGTCGGTATATCGTTAAAATGTCTTCTCGAGCCGTTCAGCTATTGATAGCTACTGGAAGTCTGCTGGCTCTGCTTTTTGGTGGCTATACCGTATTTTGGCACCTCTCCGTTAGTGGCGTTCAAAAAGGACTGGAACGTTGGGCGAGTGATCATCGCGAGAGGGGTTCGCAGGTTTCCCTGGGACGCCCAACTATTTCCGGATTTCCGTTTGTCGTCCGTATCCATTTCGAAAGAGTTGACTTGGCGGGACAGAAAAATAGCTGGCGATGGATTGCACCACAGATAGTAGCAAGCGTCAGGCCATGGAACCGAAATAGGATATCAATCAAAGCACCGGGTATGCACACGGTAAAAGGTTTTAAAAACACTAAAATTCTCAAATTAGAAGATGCTAACGCATATTTTCAACTTCGGTCAGGAAAGCTAAAAACTGGAGTGATGAGGCTGGCTGGGATTACGCTAACCTCACCTGTCAGTGGCAGCGTGACAGCTCAGTCTCTGGCGCTCGAAATTAAAACGGACGCAAACATACAAACCAGGACTAATATTTCAGCAGACAATATGGCTCTTACAATCGATGTTAGGGGCCTAAGTTTACCCAAAGCGTCGGGTCTGGGCCTCAAGGAAGAGATTTCACGACTTTTTGTGAATGCTGTCGTAATTGGTGATATTCGGTTTTCCGACAAACTACCCGGCGTTCTCAATAGGTGGCGTGAGGGGGGTGGTTCCGTTGAGATAAACACTCTTGGATTAGACTGGGACCCCTTGTCCCTCCGCGCCAACGGAACCCTCGCTTTAGACGAGACACTTCAACCCCAAGGCGCGATGAGCGTTGAAATTGAGGGGTTAGAGCCGACATTGTCTGCTCTTATTGAAGCCGGCGTCATAGATGCTAGAACCGCTTTTGCGGCCAAATTTGCTAACCGCACTTTTGCTGTCGGTGGTTCAAAAGTGAGACTGCCTCTTAGTGTCCAAAAACAACGGTTGTATATCGGCCCGGTTCCGGTGTGGCGGCTTGGACAAATTAGGTGGAAGTAACAAAGCCCGTGTACTGTATCAGTTGACCTTAGTTTTTTTGAGGGTTCGGTGGTATGTGCTGGCCGGCCTCGACGACGCCCCGACGAATTTCTCGAGTTCGTCGGAATAAGGACTCGAGTTTATCACCGTCACCAACTCTAATGGCACGTTGTAAGCTTGCTAAATCTTCAGATAAACGTCCCAGCATTTCGAGCACTGCCTCTCGATTAGAAATAAAAATGTCTCGCCACATTACCGGGTCGGATGCCGCAATGCGCGTAAAATCTCGAAAACCAGAAGCGGAGTATTTGATAACCTCGGACTTGATATCATCCTCAAGGTCAGTAGCGGTTCCGACGATCGTAAAGGCTATTAGATGGGGTAAATGAGAAGTTATTGCGAGGACTTGGTCGTGATGCTCAGGATCAATACAGTTGACTTTACTTCCTGCTGCTTCCCACAACTTACATATCTGGTCGATTGCTTTTTGGTCGGTACCTCTAGGCGGCGTTAGGAGCAACCAACGATCTTCAAAAAGGCTTTCAAACCCAGCATCCGGTCCCGAATTTTCGGTGCCGGCGATGGGATGACCGGGCACGAAATGCACACCCTCAGGCAAATGTGGTTTTATAGAGTTGATTGCTGATACTTTCACTGATCCCACGTCACTAACAATTGACCCCGCTTTAATTACAGGGCCAATAGCTTGAGCGATTGAGCTATAAGTCGATAAAGGTGTGCATATCATCACGAGGTCAGCATCCAGCACGGCGCTGGCAACATCTTTAGTGGTCTCATCCGCGATATTCAGACGGACAACAGCTTCTAAAGTTTCGTCTGTCCTTGCGCAGGCAATGATCGAATTGGCGAGATTGTCCCGCCGCATCACCCTAGCAAGTGACGAACCAATTAGTCCCATACCAATAAAGGCAACACGGTTAAAAAGTATTTCTGTCATTAACGGCCCATATAATTTTGGATAGCTTCTACTGTGGCTCGCATTTCTGCTTCAACACCAATGGTTATACGGACACCATTCGGAATTCCCGCGCTTTTTGTCCCTCTTGGAATGATCCCCTGAGACGGCAAATATTTCATTGCTAAATTGGCGGTATGAACGCCGTCTTCCGGAAAGAGGGCCAGAGCGAAATTTCCCACTCCGGGCACGACCGTTAAGCCTATGGCTGTTAGTTGTTCCGTAAGCCAGGGTTGCCACGCTGTATTATGGTCTCTTGAACGAGTTAGAAATTCGATGTCATTGAGAGCGGCGATACCTGCGACTTGTGCCCCGCTGGTTACATTAAAAGGCGGTCGTATCTTATTGAGGACATCCGAAATAGAAATTGGAGAATATGCCCAACCCAACCGCACGCCGCCGAGGGCATATATCTTAGAGAAGGTGCGTGTCATAACAACGTTTTCATGGGTGTTTACAAGTTCGACGCCCGGCGAATAGTCATTGCGAGTGACATATTCCGCATAAGCTGAATCGATGACTAATAAAATATCCTCCCGCAATTCCGACCTCAGCCGCACCATTTCATCATTTGTAATCATCGTTCCGGTGGGATTATTAGGATTAGCAATATATAGTATACGCGTGCGTGAACTTACCTTTTCAAGCAATGCATCCACTGAAATAGTATAGTTTATTTCCTGAGCTTTTACCGGCGTTGCGCCTACGGCTTGAGCAAAAAGCGGGTACATTACAAACGCATGTTCGCCAAACAATATTTCGTCACCGGGACCAGCGTATGCCTTTGCCAGTAAGCTTAGTAATTCATCTGAGCCTGCACCGCAAACAATACGGTCTGGGTTTAGGTTGTGGCGCTCTCCGATTGTTGTGCGCAAATCCCCACAATCACCGTCAGGATACCGGTGAAGTGCGTCAGATACACCTTGGTATGCCGCGATCGCGCGCGGACTTGGCCCAAGGGCCCCTTCATTTGACGATAGCTTAATAATATTTTTCCGCCCGGCAACCGCGGACGCTCCTGGGACGTAAGGTGCTATATCTGTTATTCCCGGTCTGGGTTGCAGTCTAGTCATTATTTGCTACTCGCGTCTTTAAGCGCTGTTGTCTTAAATGGGCTCGCGTATGCTCCGAGAAAAACAGCATCCTCCGCGGCGGCCACTACGGGATCTAGAAGGCGGGCTATTCTGGGATCGTCTGGCCTCGTAAATCCCTCTAATTCTGCAAAAAACAAAGAAGACTCGGTCGATGGTATAGAACTACCTAGCAGTCGCAGGGGTTTTATGCCCGCAGCAGCTATTTCTTCGCTAAGTTTCGCGCGGCTATGATTAGCGCTGGTTCTGAATGTGTACAAACTTACGTCTATGCCACTTTCTTCCGGCGGTGTTGTAGAAACGCAGAGTGCTTCTTCTCCGCTTCCTGACACAGAGGCGCCGAAGGGAAGCCTTGCACATATTGCAGCAGGCCCGCCCGCCATTCCCGTCAAAATTGGCCACCAAGGCGTCTCTTCGCTATCCTCGGGGATAGGAAGAACACCGACTGTTGCCGACCCGTCTTGAACGGCTGTTATTACAGCTCGGGCCGAAGTGTATAATGCCATTGGAGTATCCCGACCAAAGTGGTCTCGTGCCACTTCGCGACAAGATTGATTATTTTCTGGATTATGTATTGCAACGGAAAATTCTCCCTGCAATCGTACCATCGAAGATATTATTTCTCTCCAAATTTGGACGATTGTAACACGGGGAAAGGAGCCACGATGGCGCATGACCAGGCGACGGAGAATTTGTGCTTCGCGGGCAGGTCGCCAAACCGCTGCTCCGCTTTTGCTAACCCTCACGTTCTCGGCAATTGCGGCGCGTTCTATTAACAAGTCCTGCACCGCGTCATCAATCCGGTTAATTTCTTCTCGCAAACTAGCAAGAGTTCTATTTTTTACAGACATTTGTCCGCCAAATGGATAAAAATTTGGACAATTTAGTCCATAGCAAAAATTTCTATGGATGTTTCATCCTAAAGGCGCCAATATTTAGTAGGCAAGAAGCGTAAATGCAAAAGAAAACATTGACATAGCGGCAGGGCGACCCTAGCTATTCTCCCGTTTTGTTTCCCGTAGCAAGAATTAAGGCATGACTGCAAACCAGGGTACTAGCAACCCTACAGGGTTGGGCACTGAAGGATTTCCGGGATTTCAAGTGGAATTAGCTCGTGAAATGCCTATGAAGCTTGATTCCGGGGAGAGTATTGGTCCGTTTACCGCTGCTTACACGACGTATGGAAAATTAAACAAACTTAAGTCAAACGTTGTGCTCGTTTGTCATGCGTTGACCGGTGATCAATATGTGTCCGAGACACACCCAATTACCGGTAAACCTGGTTGGTGGCAGCAGATGGTTGGTCGCGGTAAACCGCTTGATACAGATCGTTATTTTATTATTTGTGTAAACGTACTCGGTGGGTGCATGGGTTCGTCTGGCCCACGAGACGTAGATCCAGTTCAAAACGAACCCTGGGGTCTAAATTTCCCGGCTATCACGATTGGCGATATGGTTCGAGCGCAGGCCTTGCTCCTGGATAGCTTAGGAATAGAAAACTTATTTTGCGTGATCGGCGGATCGATGGGCGCAATGCAGGTCTTGGAATGGGCTACAAAATTTCCTAATCGGGTTTTCTCCGCTATCCCAATTGCCGGCGCCGCTCGACATTCTGCGCAAAATATTGCATTCCACGAAGTTGGTCGGCAGGCGATCGTGGCTGACCCTGAATGGCATGACGGCAATTATATTCAGAAAAACACCAAGCCAAAGGGTGGATTATCTGTGGCCCGGATGGCCGCGCATATTACCTATATGTCGGAAACAGCGCTGCACCGAAAATTTGGCCGTCGCCTTCAGGCGGGCGATGCAGTGCGCGTTGGCTCCGATGACATATTTCAAGTTCAGAGTTATCTAAGGCACCAAGGAAGTACTTTCGTCGAGAGGTTTGACGCGAATTCTTATCTTTATATCACCCGAGCACTGGATTATTTCGATATTGCTGCAGAGTATGATGGGATATTGGCCAATGCCTTTGAAGGTACGCCGGTACGATTTTGTTTAATTTCTTTTACAAGCGACTGGTTGTTTCCAACAGAAGAGAGCCGAAATATTGTTCGCGCGTTGAATGCTGTAACTGCAAACGTTAGCTTTGTAGAAATTAATACTGATAAAGGGCACGATGCATTTCTACTGGACGAACCGGAATTTGAACGTACCGTTTCGGGTTTTTTAGATGGGGTAGCTGAGCACCGTGGTTTAATTTAAAATGAGTGTCAAATTGGAAAGGGATAAAAACATTATTCCTACCGATGTGTTAAAGCGGCCGGATCTACAGATAATTTCAAACATGGTTGTCGCAGGGAGTCGCGTGCTTGACATAGGGTGTGGCAATGGTGCGCTCTTGGATTATCTTGGACGCAATAAAGGTGTTGACGGGCGTGGGATCGAGTTAAGTCAGTCTGGCGTCAATGCCTGCGTTGCTAATGGGCTTTCAGTCATACAGGGTGATGCGGATACAGACTTAGAACACTATCCGCAAGACGCTTTCGATTACGTAGTTTTAACGCGTACTATTCAAGCAACAAAAAATCCACTTGAAGTGGTTAAAAGCCTAGTCCGAATTGGCCGTCACGCTGTAGTTTCTTTCGAAAATTTTGGACATTGGCGGCTTCGACTTAAAACACTCCTGACTGGACGTATGCCTGTTGTCGGAGACGATGGTCACTCATGGTATGACACCTCAAATATTCGAGTGTGTACGATCCGAGATTTTGCAACGATGTGTGATCAGCTTGGGCTAAGGGTGCAAAGAGCCCTTTCTTTGTCCCGTTCTGGTTCCATTCGGGAGTTGAAATCTACAGGGGTAATTGCCAATGTATTTGGCGAAGAAGCTATTTTTCTGCTTACCCGTAATTAGGGTTTGATCGTTACGGCTAATCTTTTAGTCCCATCGGCGAGGTGTACGTATGGTTTTTGTCTAACAGTTGCCGCTGGGGGGGAGGCTCCTGCATAAATTTCTTTTTGGGCCTCAATAAAAAGAAGCCCCCCTACTGTTTTAAACCATTGACCACCAATTTTTTCGATCGCTCGCGCAGAGGCTAATACTACTCTCGAACGGGTTGGCGGAACAAAAAGACCAGCAAGGGACACCCCCGGTTGAAACATAGTATCTCGTAATAACCTTGATACTTGGCCCACGGTATACGGTCGCCCGTGCCCAAAGGGTGTATGATCAATGCGCGCCCATATTCCACGTCGGTTGGGAACAATAATTAGAAGTCTTCCGTCTTCAGTCAGCACTCTCCATACCTCGCGTAACAATTTGTGTGATTGTTCAGAGCATTCCAAAGAATGCACCAGCATAATCCGGTCGATAGACAAGTCTGGTAAAGGTAGACTGGCTTCAAGTACGAGGGAAACGACGTTCTGAATTTTTTGGTGGTTGTCTGGAGGCCAACGAATAACGCCTTGCTGCGCCGGCATCAAAGCAAAAACTCTTTCAGCTTCACCAAGAAAAGGCCGCAAGTAGGGGGTAGTGTATCCTATTCCCGCGAGGGACAAACCCTTCGCATTTGGCCAGATATTACGAATATGCCCGCGGGTTATTCGCTGAGCGGCGTGACCCATCGGGGTGTCATAAAACTTACGTAAGTCGATAACGTCGTTGTACATGCCCTATTATGGGCTTCAATAGCAGGAAGAGAAAGAAAATCCAGCATGACGCTTGGCGGTCTTCTGTGCTTTTGATAGTTTTTGCTCACAGGAAAAGCTATCTGTTGGAAGGTGACCAAGAATGTCTAAACTTGAAATACATCAAATTCCTACGCGGTCAGATAACTACGTTTATCTTTTACGCGAAAGCTCGTCCGGAAATGCTGCTGTAGTGGATCCTTCGGACGCAACGCCAGTGCTTGATACCTTGGAAATGTTTGGATGGAGCTTAACCCACGTATTGGCAACACATCATCATGATGATCACGTTGGTGGCGTTCCAGAAATTAAAGCTGCGACGGGGTGCACGGTTGTTGGCCCAAAAGCCGACCGTGATCGAATTCCAATGATTGATGTTGAGGTCGCAGATGGCGATACATACACACTCTTTGAAGCTTCGGCTAAGGTCTGGGATGTTCCGGGTCACACAGCCGGCCACATCGCGTATTGGTTTTCAGACAGTAGTGCGTTGTTCTGTGGCGACACTTTGTTCGCGCTAGGGTGCGGCAGAGTGTTTGAAGGGACCTTTGAGCAAATGTACCATTCAATTTCCAAATTCAAAGAGGTGCCGGATGAAACATGGGTTTACTGTGCCCATGAATATACTATGGCTAATGCTAAATTTGCCCTGCATGTGGACCCCGATAACACGGATCTTCAAGCTTATGCGCGGCAAATTGAGAGCCGCAGAAATGCTGGGGTTTCAACAGTACCGTCACTAATGGGTCTCGAGCGCAAGACCAATCCCTTTCTGCGCGCTGATCAACCAGAATTCGCCGCTGTATTAGGGATGGAGAGTAGTTCGCCTGTCGACGTCTTCGCGGAAGTCCGTTCCAGAAAGGATAATTTTTAGGCCAAGCCTATGAAACTTTTATGGTCATCCACTTCTCCATTTGTTCGAAAAGTGTGGGTTATGATTAAAGAGAAAGGGATAGAGAGCCTTTTTGAAAAACAACGGTCCGATCCCTTTAGTCGAGAGGATCGCGAGGCTTCGCCAAACCCTCTTGGGCAGATACCTTGTTTAATTCTAGAGGATGGTCGAGCGATATACGACTCACCTGTGATAATGGAATACCTTGATGTCGTGTGTGATGGTCCCCAGATGTTACCCAAGTCAGGAAGTTCACGATGGACGACACTAACCCGTCAGGCGTTGGCTGATGGGATGATGTCCAGCATGGTCATATATTACTTGGAAACCCTAAAGAAACCTGAACGCCAATCTCGTGGTGTGCTGGCTCATCACAAGGGAACTGTCCTAAGGGGCATCGGTGCTCTAAACGAGGAGCTATTATTATTTTCGGATCAGATAAACGTAGGCACTATCGCCGTCGCGGTTGCAGTGGCTTTTGCGGAACAAATATATACCGAAGATTGGCGAAATGAAAATGCCAATCTCGCTGATTGGTTCGATGAGTTTTCTAGCCGCCCTTCGATGCGAGAAACCGTTCTTACTAATTCTTGACCGATTAACTGGTTATAATTGAGGACTGGAAAACAATTTGATGGCCCGTAAATGTGTCTATGGACGTCTATTTAGCTTAACCAAATCTTTCAGAATTTATACGTTTGGGCAGGGCAGTTCCGGTTAATTGTTTAATACACTCACTAAAACCTCTTGAGCTCGCGAGCAAATCTTCTTCGTTTGCGATGACAAACAAAACGCCACGCCCTATCTTTTGCCTTCTATCTATCCGTCCCACTAATGCTCTTCAAATCGTCTTTTCACCGTTGGGTTTTCTGTGTGCCCATGTTGTTTAGTCTATAGGTCTGTGTGATCTATTTAAAAAACTTACAAAGTTTCCGACTTTAATCGCGTTCGACGCACATAGCTATGCCCATGCCGCCTCCGATGCACATTGTAGCAAGGCCCTTTTTCGCGTCCTGTTTCTGCATTTCGTATAGCAAAGTCGTAAGGATCCTAGCTCCGGAGGCACCAATCGGGTGCCCAATTGCTATTGCACCACCGTTTACGTTCACTTTATCCGTTTTCCACCCGATATCCTTGTTTACCGCACACGCTTGAGCGGCGAACGCCTCATTAGCTTCAACGAGGTCTAAGTCGTCGGGTGACCAACCTGCCTTCTTCAACGCAGATCGGCTGGCGGGGATTGGCCCCGAACCCATAATTGCTGGATCTACGCCTACTTGCGCCCATGAAACAATGCGGGCCAGTGGCTTGATATCGCGCTTGTTTGCTTCCTCCTCTGACATAAGAACAAGGGCCGCGGCGCCATCATTTATGCCTGACGCATTGCCCGCGGTTACAGTGCCGTTCTTTTCGAAGGCCGGCCGGAGTTTGGTTAAATTATCGATCGTTGTGCCGTGCTTTGGATATTCATCTTCGGCCACGGTGACGTTGCCTTTCCGGGTTTCGAATGTTACGGGTACGATTTCGTCTTCGAACTTTCCAGATTTTTGTGCTTTCTCGGCTTTCTGCTGTGACTTCACAGCGAATTCGTCCTGCTGGTCTCGTGTTATCTGCCATTTTTCTGCGACGTTTTCAGCGGTATTTCCCATGTGATAACCGTTGAACGCATCCCACAGCCCGTCTTTTATCATCGTGTCAATAAATTCTGTATTTCCCATCTTTGTACCGTTTCGTAGGTTGGCTGCATGCGGTGCTGCACTCATAGACTCTTGACCTCCTGCAACGACAATCTCCGAGTCCCCGTTTTGAATTGCCTGTAATCCCATAGCAACGGATTTTAGGCCCGAGCCACAGAGTTGATTAACTCCATATGCCGGCACTTCGACTGGTAATCCCGCGCTAATTGACGCTTGTCTTGCAGGGTTTTGACCTTGAGCTGCGGTTAATATCTGACCCATGATCACCTCTGAAACTTCGTTCGGCGCTACACCTGCGCGTTCCAACGCTCCTTTAATGGCAGCTTTGCCTAGGTCAGATGCCGTGAGAGAACTCAGTGCTCCGTTGAAAGATCCAACCGGGGTTCTCGCGGCACTGGCTATTACAACATTTGTCATGGGCACTCCTTCATATATCTAATGTTTTTAATTTTTCGGATTCACAAGGTCTTGCGGAAAAACAAAGCACTAGTGATAACAGTTATTTAAGCTGCTACCTTGTGCATTGCACAAAAGGTGTTCTCTGACTAATTTCTTAGGCGGAATGGTCCTTCTCTCTAAAATTCCCAATAGAAAATATAATCTAAAACTTAGATAATCAATTAGCCACAGTTTCCAAAGACTTTCTTATTCGGCGATACCCTTTCGTTCAGCAAGTCCGCCAATGAAAAAATGGAAGGTCGTTACGCTCTTTGAATTGGTTTCCTCAGACTTTTCAGAATTTTTTGACCAAACAAATGTGACGGTTACTTCCTGTTTTCGGACATGGCTTCATAGGGGGGCGACTATCCTATTCAGAGGGCTTCCTATCCACCCCGGGTCCCGTTTTGTTCTCTCGGTGCTCGTGGCGTTACCGAATAATTCCCTAAATGGTTTTGTAATGTTTTTGATAATTCTGAAATATTTAGTACCAGCGTAACTTGGTAACGTCGCAATTCATTGTATTCTGGATAACTTCGTCAGGGTTGGGAAGTAGGCCTACTTGAACCCGGTCTCAACCACGCGTTTGATTCAATGACAACATTATTTGGCACCGCATCAAAAGATTGATGCGGTGCAACAAAAATGTAAGACTAAAATGTTGAGTGCATATTTTTGAAAGGTATCGACATGCAGGGTGATAGTGATTTTCCAGAAAACGATACACCCCATATTGTGACAATCAAAAAATATGCGAACCGCCGTCTGTATAACACGGCCAAAAGCACTTACGTTAAACTCGAAGATTTGGCAGAGATGGTTCAAGGTGGCACGGACTTTATAGTACTGGATGCCAAGACAGGTGTCGATATTACGCGTTCTGTGTTGACTCAGATCATCGTTGAACAAGAAGCAAAGGGTAATAATCTTTTACCTATAGCGTTTTTGCGGCAACTCATCGCCCTCTATGGTGATAACCTCCAAGGATTTGTGCCGCAGTATTTGGAAATGACAATGCAGGCATTCGTCCGTAATCAGGAACAAATGCGTAAATATTTAAAAAATACGTTTGGCAGCATGGCCCCTTTCACACCATCAGAAGGAGTAGACCAAAAAAATATGGCTGTTTTTGAAAAAGCCATAAGCATTATTGCGCCGTTCAACTCCGGCCCTTCTGAAGCCGAAGTCCCTGAGCAGTCAGCCAATTCAGCAGCCGACCGGGACATAGCGGGTCTTCAAGCAAACCTCTCCGAAATGCAGCGACAACTTGATTCTCTTTCTTCTGAAAAGGATAGTTAACTGTCTGATCTGTTAGTAATTGCGTACAGAATAATTTGATAAATCATGCTTAGTCGAAAACCGTCCAATTTTGGTATCAGTGACCCACCTGACGATGCGCCAGGAGCCAGTTGGTTAGAAGTTCGTGGGCGCACGATCTTCGGAATTTGGCAATATCAAAAGCAGCGCACTGGACCGTCGCTCGTGTTTCTGCATGATGGGCTGGGAAGTGTCGGTACAATGCGTAAATTTCCACAACAGATTTCCCGAACAATGGGATTGTCAGCTTTCACATTTGATCGCCTTGGCTATGGACGGTCCGATGTCGAAGAAGAATTCCCTGACGATTTTATGGGGGAAGCAGCAGACTTTCTAGAAGATGTTCTTGATGCGGCGGGGATCAAGGATTGTTGTTTAATTGGTCATTCTGATGGAGGTACAGTAGCGCTTTTGCATGGGGCAAGGTACCAAGGAAGGGTTCGCGCGATAGTTACAATTGCTGCTCACGTGTGTCGAGATGAACTTACGTATGGACAGGTATTACGCCATCATCAAATGTATCAAGAAGGCACTATCCCTGATTGGATGGCTCGGTTTCATGGTGATAGAGCCGCCCATCTCCTGCGTCGTTGGAGCGAAGTATGGCAGAAAACACTTTACGACTCGTGGGATATTAGCGAGGAAATAGAAGATATAAATGTTCCACTTCTCGCAATCCAGGGGTCTGACGACGCCTACGGTCTTCCCAGTCAGTTGGACGGCATAAAATGTGCGGTTCCAACTGCTGAAATTGAGATGATTAAGGGCTTGGGTCATTTCCCCCAGCTTGAGGACCCCGAAAAAGTCGCGATACGTATCAGCAAATTTCTAGGGTTGTATTGCCGGTGAGATATCGGCACCGTATAAACTAAACAATGACTTTTACGCCCGACTACCCGTTCGCCAAACTAGAATATGGCGAGACGAAGGAAGTAGCACCAGGCATCCACTGGGTCCGAATGCCTCTACCCTTTGCTCTGAACCACATCAATTTATGGTTATTACGTGATGGCGACGCGTGGACCGTCATAGATACTGGATATAATGTTGATAGGTCAAAGGACATTTGGGAGACATCACTGTCGAGAATTGCTGATGGTGGTACCATAAAACGAACAATCTGTTCTCATTTTCATCCAGACCACCTCGGCCTCGCAGGTTGGTTTTTTGAACGTTTTAACGCTCGCCTTTGGATGACATACACTGAGTGGTTGCAGGCTCATGTGGCTGTATCGGAAACTCTGACTCACAACTTTGATCGATGGGTTCAGTTCCATCGAGATAATGGGGCGCCGCCCGAAATGACAACTGGTTTTAGGGATGTAATACGGTCCTTCAAAGAACCATGGTATCGGTTGCCAGAGACAGTTCGAAGAATTCAGGATAACGAGGAAATCGAAATAGATGGCCGTCTGTGGCACGTGATAACTGGGGGAGGTCATACGCATGAACATGCAGCTTTATGGTGTCCCGATCTGAATCTATTAATTTCGGGTGATCAGGTTCTGCCTCGAATAAGTTCAAATATTAGCGTGTGGTACACCGAACCCGACGGAAATCCATTGGGTAATTATTTAAAGAGTTTTGAGAAATTTAGGCATCTACCTGAAGATGTTCTAGTTTTGCCGTCCCATGACGATCCCTTTCGCGGCTTGCATGAACGGATGGACGACCTGATTGCTCACCATCAAACCCGCCTTGATGCCGCCGTCGACAAATGTGCCCGACCAACCACAGCCACAGATGTCATTCCCGCTTTATTCACTCGAGAAATAGGCGTCTATGAATTTAGTTTTGCGATCGGAGAAACATTAGCGCACCTGAACTATCTCGTTGATGCTGGTGATCTAGCACGTGTGCGTCACGACGATGGTTTGGTCCGATATTGTCAACCAGAATAATAGTTCCTGAATTGTTGTTCCATTTGTGAGCGAATTTTTAAACCTTATGACATCCGTGACAATTGAAGACGAAGTCGTCGAAGTTGGTTTTGACTTTGGGCGTCGTTGCAGTTAGGGAACGATGCTATGCGATTTATGTATTTTTCAGAAGGTGAGACGCTCGACGGTGAATCGTATCAAATTCGATACAAAGAACTTGTTGAGCAAGTGATACACGCCGAAAAATGGGGCTTTGATTCTTTTGGTGTATCCGAACAGCAGTACGCCATTGGAGGCATTTCTACTTCATGTCCCGAAGTTTTATTTGCGTACTTGTTTTCCTTAACCAAAACGTTGCGTTTTGCTCACGCAATAACTCTTCTACCTAAAAATGTTAATCACGCACTTCGAATTGCTTCCCGCACTGGTGTGCAGGATGTGTTGTCCGACGGGCGGATTGAGTTAGGAATCGGAAGGGGTAATACCACCCTGGCGTTAAGAGCGTTTGGTGTAGATTTGGAACAAAGCCGGTCAGAGGTCCATGAAGGCATACAAGTATTAAAGAAAGCATTCACCGAAGACCCCTTTATGTTTTATGGAGATCACTACCAAATCCCACCGAGGTCATTGGTTCCCAAACCCATACAAAAACCTCATCCGCCTATGTACATGGCTGCAACAAGTGCCGAATCTCACGTTATGGCGGCCGAGCTCGGAATAGGGGTTTTTAGTTGGTCGAACTATATGGGGTACGACCCACTCGCCGAATCTATCCGAGAGTATAACAAGGCAGCAGATATTGAAGAAGCAGCAGGAAATTCAGTGGACCGGAGACGTGTTGGTGCGCTGTTGCAGGCTTACTGTGCTGAAACCGATGAAATCGCGAGGCAAGAAGCGGGGGAGGGCAATATCAAGTGGCTACAGATAGCGTTAGATGGCTATCCTAGGCTCGCGAAGGTCGCAAAAAGTTATGCCTATATGGCCAAGGTCCAAGAAGTGTCCAAGAAAGCTACGAACCTTGATTACTTTCAAGAAGAATCTGGTTCTGCGGTGTTTGGCAGTCCGGAAAGTTGTATACGCTCTATCGAACGGCTTCGTGATTGTGGTGTTAATACGCTTGCTCTACGTATTGATAGTGTTCCCCATGAAAAGATTATTAAGTCGATTGAAATGTTTGGTCGTTATGTAATTCCGCATTTTAAGTCTCCAGATAATTTTATGCGTCCTCCCGAGGACGTCATGACTGATATTCGAGAAATGCGAGAAGAAGCTAAGCGGACAGGCGTTTATAACGATCCGAGTGCGGTGATAAAAAAGTAACATTATGGCCCGTATCCTCGAATATATTACTGTCAATTATGCGGTGTTTGACCAGAGTGAAGCCGTCGCAAAGTTCGCGGTGCTCGGTCTTACCCCGCTTGTCCCTAATGTAATGCCCGACCCTCCTGCACAGATCACGGATATTACCTTCCCCATGGGAAGGCAGGGAGCAATTTCACTAGTGGCGCCAACCGACACATCTTCAACTGTACAAAAGTTTTTGGACCGTCGCGGCGAAGGAACTTTTTCTTTAGCCGTGCGTGTTGATAACATTTCGGAAGCAATGTCTGAATGGCCGGCCTTCGGTATCGAATGGGTTTTGGACAAACCTTACGAATTTCCGCCCGGCACCGCGGCAGCTCGTTATCGCGTGGAAAAACTGAAAGCAAATTGGATTAAGCCGGGCTCATTAAACGGCCTGCTTATGGAATGCTTTGAATTCTGTGGTAACGTAGAGGAAATAAAATCCTAAAGCGCGTCGTCTTCTGGTGACACTAGATGCGAAAAGAGGAGTTTACTCGTTGAATTTCGGCTGCATCATCGATAACGCCGTCAAGGTTTGGCCCGAAAAAGAGGCGCTAATCTATGGTCAGAACCGTATTACCTATTCTGTTTTGGAATCGAGAGTGAACCGAGTAGCCAACGGCTTGAGACAACTCGGTGTCGGCATTGGTGACCATGTTGCCGTACTTGTAAAGAACGATCACCGGTTCGTCGAAACTATGTTAGGCGCGTTGCGCGCGGGCGCCTCGGTTACTCCCGCAACCACCCGGGCCCATTATAATACGTTGAGCCACATTTTGTCGGATTGTAATGCTAAGGTTTTATTTTCGTCGGCAGATTTTATAGATGAGGCTCCATCGCTCGGGAAAAACTTACCAAATATTAAGCAAGTATTTCTGATGGATACCATCGCCGATGGAGCTATCGAATACGATGAATGGCTTAATGAGCAGTCAGATGCCCGTGTTGCCGAAAATGTTTCGTCTGACGCAATTGCCGCAGTATCCTATACATCGGGTTCAACAGGAAAACCAAAAGGTGTCCTCTTGTCACACGCGGCAATGGTGTGGTCTACCCGAAACCTCCGGCGAGCGCTTCTCTTTGGTCCCGATGAACGTTGCCTTTTAGCGGTCCCAATGTTTCACGCAAATGGGATGTTTGCGGGTTTGTTTTCTATGCTTGAGAGTGGTGGCTCGACGGTAATTCTCCATGATGTTGACCCGGTGGAAATGATAGAAGCAATTGCCAAGGAACGTTGTACCTATACCACTGGGGTTCCAGCTATGTATAAGCTGATGTTGATGGAGGACGAAGCCCTAGAGAAAAATGACTGTTCGTCGTTGAGTTTTGTGATATGCGGGTCCTCAGAGGTTCCAGAGGAGTTACTCTCCGAGTTTTCTGAACGTCTGGCACCCATGTTAGAGGCTTACGGCCTCACTGAGTGCGGTTTCGTGTGTAATACTCCGAGATGGGGAATTATAAAGCAGGGCACCACAGGACTACCCTATCCCGATGTGGAACTCCGAATAGTAGATCCGAAAAGCCCAGGGGTAGATGTTTCTCAGGGTCAAAAAGGAGAATTATTGGTTCGTAGCCCTGGAAACCTGATTGGTTACCATAACCTTCCAGAAATTACTGCGCAGCGGTTGCTGCCTGGTGGGTGGTTACGTACAAACGATATCGCAAGCGCGGACGAGCAGGGGTATATAGAAATAATTGGACGTGAAGACGATCGTATTGCCTGTGCTGGAGAAGTTTTTTATCCGAAGGAAGTCGAAAATATACTAATGGAGCACCAAAATATTGCCGACGCCGCTGTTGTGCCGCGTTCTGACCCTGTTAAAGGGGAGGTCCCAGTTGCATTTGTCGTAGAGCGGGTTGCTGGAAATACTACGCCAGAAGAACTTAAGTCGTATTTTTTTGAGAACGGCGCGCCATACATGCACCCGCGGATCATTTCGATTATGGACAAGTTGCCGCTTACACCAGCGAAAAAGGTGGATCGCACCGCTTTACGGGAAATGGCTGAAACTAATCGTTTAGATTCATAAGTTACTCATAGATTCAGACATGAACAAAACAGCAGAAATAACTGTTGAAAAGGGTGAACTGGTGCGGCGGGGATATCACCGGGTAGATGTTGGTGATATCGACCAAAGCCGAAATCTCAAGATTAGGATGTTCATTGGACCAGGCCTGCGCCCTGTTTTTGAGGACATGCAAGGTCGCCTTCGCTACCAAGAGATGGGTATTAAGGACGGAATTGCGCCTGGCCAGTACTATCAGGAGTTTAATGCTTATCCCCGTGAGTATGGATACGATGAGGCGCTAAAAACAGAATTACGGGTGTCGTTACGAAACGCTGGGGTAGAGAGCCCAGATGGTGCAAACGAGCGTTTAGTGGTTGAAACTCGTGGTACGCTTCGAAGTCGTGTCGTGACGGGTCCCGCCGCTGCCGTTGGGTTTGAGCCACCGCTTGGGGATTTAGCCGTCGCTGGCAGAAGTAGGGTCATCCACATGTTGACACGCCCCAAACAGCCTCGGGGCGATAGATTGGTAACCGAGGTCCCTGATAATCTAAAGTTTTTAACATTGAAGCCCTTTGACGGGGAATTTCCCACCATAAAGACGCTCAGCCGTTTGCCCGAGAATTATAATACCGTCGACGTGCAAGGTTCTAAGCACGTGCGGGGTGTTTGGACTATGGCAAATTCGGATGTGTTTCTTCACGTGCATGCGCGTGAATATTTATATGCGATGGAAAATAGGATGGGCGCATTAGCTGCGGATGCATCTTTGCCGCTCGATCGAATATTGGCGACTGGGTCTCGCGTAATATTCCGGCGCCCGGGTCTTGTAGGGGAGCATTATGAGCTACGATGTGAGCTCTATCGGAACGAGGCTCAACTGGTTGCCTTAGGGAGCTTTCACACGCTTGTAGATGGCACAGTAGATGACCGCGCCGCAAGTTTTCTCCGATTTGAGGCGCGTATCTTTTAAGAAGCTATCAATTACATCAGGCCCATCTGTCGGAGGGTTACTTGGACCAGAGGACTACCAGGATCTCCCAAAATAGAACCTATAGAAAAATGGTCTTCTTCGGGCAATTCCAAAAAATCGCATTTGATGTTATTTTTTGTGCACATAGATACGTAATCGTGGGTTTGTTGTTTCCACCCCTCTGATTCTTTTCCGCCTACTGCGGCGAGAATTGGGCCCGTAATTAGGGGCGGCAGAAACATCGGGCTATTTCTTTGTGCCGAATATTTATCCAGCTTGATATCAACGTTAACACTAATATCGATCACTGGGTGAATATCGTAAATTCCCGTGATAAGGGTTGCTCCTTTCAGTAGGTCGGGCGGTGCCCTCTGTTTGGACCAGTCTTCTGCTAGCATCATCGCGCATAGGTGGCCTCCTGCTGAGCTTCCTGAAATATACATTTTACTTGGGTTGCCACCGTATTGCTTAACATTCTGATAAATCCAAATGATTGCTCTTCGTATTTCCGACACAAGCTCATCTAGGCTTACCGTTGGACAGAGGTCGTAGTTCAATACGACCACAGTAGCTCCAGATTCTATGAGGGGTTCGGCGACAAATGCCCAATCCTCTTTGTACCCCGCGCGCCAATACCCGCCGTGGATGTAGACAAGAACTGGAGACAATCCTCCCTTGCTCGGGTATATATCGAGGGTTTCCTCGGGGTTTGGCCCATATCGAAAGTTGGGCAATCGCTCCAATTTTTCCAGGACACGCGCATTCGTTTCTGCTCGAGTGCGCATGTATTCAACGTGATTAGGAAAAGTCACACGCGGGTTGAAATGCCATTCCATTTCCGCTTCTGTTAAAGTGGCCCGATCAAATGTTTTCATTGTGAGTATTTCAGAAAATTCCGTTTACTGTTCACGAGCGTGTTTACACTACTCACCTTTGAAGGCCGGTCGTCGCTTTTCGCGAAGTGCATTAATGCCCTCCTGGTGGTCCGCAGTAATATTTGATTTGGCTTCTAGTGATAGAGAATAATCTAAATTTGTGGATACAAGTTGCTTTAAAGGCGCATTAATAGCTTGTTTTGTCCAATGAATAGCTCGAATAGCCCCATCCGCAAGATTGTTGGCAAATTTGTCTACGACATTATCCAGGTCATCGGCTGGTACACATCGATTTATCAGGCCGATGTCTGCAGCACGGTCTGCGGTCAGCATTTCGCCGGTATATAAAAACTCTCTTGCGCGAGCGAAGCCTATCAGATAGGGCCAGATGCCCGAGCCACCATCGCCTGCGGTCAGCCCTACATTTACATGGGGGTCCCCAATTCGCGCCGTATCCGCTGCCATTATGATATCACAGTAGAGCGCAAGGGTCGCTCCTAGGCCTGCTGCGGCTCCGTTGACCTTTGCAATAATAGGTTGTCGGCAATCCAGGATGCTAAGCATTGATCTTTTGCCCTCTTCAGACAACGTTTCCCAGCCCCATGGGTCGTCGATTAAATCCTGCAGCCAATCAGTATCACCGCCTGCGCAAAAGGCCCGGCCAGCACCAGTTAGTACGACGATATCTACAGACCGATCTCTATTTATGTCTTCAAAGACACGGGAAAGTTCTTCGTGCATCGTTCCATCGATGGCATTTAACTTTTCTGGCCGGTTTAACGTAACCGTTAGTATCCTGTTATTTTTCTCAAATAGAAGAGTCTTGTATATGCTGTAATCCATCGTTCCTTCAATCTAGCCATGTGGTGAATTCATCTACGCTCAGTCGTTCAGGTTGAAAACTATTTACGGCGGCATTTTCATCTGGCCATCCAATGCTCATCCCGCCGACTAACTTATAATCATCATCTACGTTGAACATTTTGTGTGCCACATGCGGGTATTCGCCGAGAGCACCCTGCGCAATTGTCCATAGGCCCCAACCGCGCGCTGCAATGGATATTGATTGGATGAATGTTCCATAGTCTAGCCAAGACCCGTGCTCTAAATCGGAGGGTATCCAAAAAAGGAATCCAGTCGAAGCCCCGAAAAATTTGAAATTCTTCAGGTAAGCCTCGTGCCGTTGCACCTTGTCTTCCCTTTTTATGTCCATCGCCTTATACAGTCCAAAACCACAGGAACGCCGCCGATTCAAAAATGGTTCTCTCCACTCCGGGGCGTAGTAGTGGTATTCCATAGCGCTTGGTTCATTGTTTTTTTCCGCCGCTAACAATGCTTTGGTATATCTTTGCCGGGCGTCACCATTTAGCACGTGAACTTTCCACGGTTGGGTGTTGGAGCCAGACGGAGACCATCGAGCACATTCTAGAATGCGCCGAATTACATTTTTTGGTACGGCGTTGTTCTTAAAAGCTCTTATCGAACGCCGCGAAAGCAAGGCATCTTCCACGTGTGTGTCCGGCCGTGGAATACCAGGGTCCGTCATCTCTGAGCGCTTATTTTTGACGATTTCCGCCGCTGATACGAGTGGTGCGGCAGTGTGTTTAGTCATTAAATACGTCCGTTTATTCTTTGACCGATGGTGTCGGGGGTAGTTTTCCGCGCCACTTGATCCAGTTGAAGCTGGTATCACAGTCATGACATCGGAACATTATTTCGGAAGCGGCTCCACCGAATAGCGAAATGACTTCTAATTTATCACTATCACATTCCGGACATGTGACGTCGTTGAAGTCTGGGTCACCAGTGTGAAGGTCGCGGTGACGGGACGCATATCCGCCCAGATCTCGGCCTATGCGCGGGATAGAGGTGTCAGTGGGCAAGTTCTGTGTCCTTGAAACGAACCACCTCAAATAAACTGGCAGGTATTGGCCCCAACCGCCGGGCATCTGAGCGCCAGTCTTTTGCAAACTTTATAGGTTTTGCTTGGCCGAGAGCGGCACCTAAGGGGTTTTTTGCACTAGCGACTTCTTTTTTAAACGCATCTCGTAGCTTTTTGAGGGGTACGTCTCGGATACCAAGTTCGTGCACCTGATCTTTGCCGCGCACCGGGCCGAACCACTGAAGCGCTAATGGGAATCGCTTTGTATAGGACTTCTGGAAAAGCTGGGATTGTTTCTTTCCTTCGCCAATTATCTGGAACCAACCATTCGCGTACTTTAGGTGGAAGTATGTCTCTTCGCCAATTTTCTTGGAAAGGCCTGCGACGGCTCTATCCTCATGATTAAGATAACCTGAAACCAACATCCAAGTAGCTAATTCAGCCAGCCACGTTGAAACTATGAAATCTTCCCACCCGGTAGGAGCTTCATCGAGTAGGTTGGAAGAATGGATATCCTCGGGTCCACGGCCCCGCTCTAGATATACATAATCGTGACCGTGTGCGGCTAAATATTGATATATAGCGCGAGTATGACCGTAATTTGCGGTACACATACCGAGGATTGCCGCAAAATCTGGCAGCGAGCGGCCATTCATCACGCACTCGGCATACCAATTGCCTAGAACCAGCTTTGTATCGGCCACGGCTAGGAGGTCGTTTCTGAACTGTTCGTCTAACGCTGTACCCGGTACTCCAGGAGTGTACACCATCTTTAATCCCTTTTCTCTTGTGGTTAGCCCATTTTGATCTTGGCGGACTTGCCTTCTTCGGTAACAGTGATGATTGCCTCTAATGGCACCACACACATTTCGCGCCAACGGTGTTGATCATATATGTACCAGGCACGTACTTGGGCGAGTTCGTCGTTTGGCGCTTCAACTGATCCCACGTGGGAAAGGTCGGAGTTCGAGTCTTTGCGAGCAAATACTTCGTAATATTTTGGTTCTTTGCCCCCACGTTCTCTTTTTTGATTGATCTTTTTTTTAGATTTTATTTTTGTCGTCATAGTCGACTTTCCTATTTAAACTTGGATGCCATTTGCACGCATCATCTCCTGGACTTCAGGTTCTATCATGTCGCGTGACCAGGGAAGGTGCCACCCTTCCTCTATTACGACCTCTTCTACTCCCGGTACTGACAGTGCTGCCATGCGCACGTTTTCGCGAAGCATCCCGACACCCGGGCAACCCAAACACGGAATGCAAATCTGTATTTTAACTAGGCCATTGTCCCCTATTTCAATGTCCCGCAGCATGCCCATTCGGCGAAGGCTTACTGGCACATGAGGATCGTTAACTTTTTCCAGTGCCTGCAGAAGGGTGTCCTGGGATGGCGGCGTCTGTTGATTAGGCATTTATAATAAGTTGCTGGATCATCATAGATGTTTCCACATCTCTAATTCAATGTTTACCAAAGATCCTTACCCCATTGTTCGGAGATTACACGGGCGATCGACGGCACTTTATGTTTCGACCCCTTTTTCCAGATCTTAAGTTGTTCTTTCCAGGTAATATTGCGATCGTAATCCCATTCACGCTTCTCTTCATCCAGGTAAATTGGTGGCTTATAGTCTAATACGTATTTACCCTGATCGTTGTCGTAGTGGGCGGGAACCTTGACGCCGACACTCTCTGAAAATGGAACAACCCGAGACAGCCATTTCTGCCGCATTTCGTCATTTGAAGCGCCCCGAATTCGGTAGGATAGCTGGTCGGTGCGGGTTTTTAAATTGTCGGGCATCCCGAACCACGCCGCACACAGTGGAAAATAAAAATCCACTGTTTCTTGAACGCGACGCCGACTTTCGTCTGATTGGTTCCAGAAAAATTTCGTCCAACGCTCACCATGGCTGACGTGGAAAGTTTCTTCGTAATTCACCTTTCGCAACGAACGTGCAAAGGGTGCATATGAACAGTTTTCTTCGAGATCTACAGTCGTTATGTAGCCTGCCCGATCGCCGTAGCACATAGAAACAACCGATTCTATGTAATCCTCATGAGGGAATTCTAACATCTGAAATGTACGCCACTCCTCTGGGTCTCGCTCAAATAAGAAGCGATGGGTGTCGTAACCAAAATCTTCTAATATACGATACATCATTTGGGCGTGTCCGAGTTCGTCCTGGCAAGCTGCAGCTATCGCAATTTTATCTTCGAGTGTTGGCGAGGTTTTAATGGCCGGTGAGTATGTTGGCAGTGTCACAACCTCCAAGTCGGCTGCGATGTGGATGGTATTTACCAAGACATCTTTGTACCGCGGCGTCATTTCCTCTACGTCTTCCAGCTGATGGCCGGCGGCAACGCGCTCCTGTAATGCGCGTTCGCGTGGGTCTTCTTGTACATCTTTAATTGCCGTTGCCATTGGGTAGTTGCCTTTCTCCGAATTAAAATTGCTTTTTTAAACGTTGTCGAAAATGAAATGAGGGGTTTTCATAATTTCTTAGCTACCCCGTCGAAAACGAAATCGCGGAATGCGCGCGCAAAGTCATGCCCTTTCAGGTCCCCACCGCGCATATACCACTCTACATAACAGCCTTTATTTGTTGCCATGATTACACTTGCCAACTCATTTGCCCCTATTCCTTTGCGAAAGAAACCCATATTCTGCCCAGTAGAGATTGTATCGCGTAATTCGGTTTCCATTCGCGCCATTAACTCGGTTAAACGACGCTCAATCTCCTGACCAGAACCGTTAAATTCCGCACTCATCAGGATGGCTAACAGCATATATTCTGTTTTCTCTGCCCCAATCACCGATTGGGAACGAACGAACGCATTAAGTCGGGCTTTTGGGTCTGACCCCGCAGCGGACATTGCCGCTAAGGTGGGTTCGACAGTTAATTCTTCTGTTCTGGCGAGGAGCGCTTTCAGCACATTCGCTTTACTCTTGAAGTAAAAATATACCGCCCCCTTTGTTAGTCCCGCAGCTTGAGCAATTTCTTCCACCGTCGTCGCGTGATACCCCTGTGTAATGAAAAGCGTCAACGCCTCACCGAGAAGAGATTCGATGCTTGCGGCCCGCTGCTCACGTTTCGTCGCCGGGCGCGCACGGTCATCATTTGCTATAATATCTTCAGCTTGAGCATCCATTATTCTGCCTAGCCACATACTGATTGGATAGTATCTTGTTTTGATAACCTTTTCAATCGTGTTTTAGAAACATTGTGTTTGTTCAGACGTCGTCTTGGGCTTATCTTATTGGACCACGATAGGATACGGAGTTTGATTTGAAATTTGATTGTTCTGCGGTAGATTAAGCCGATGGCTACAAATTCGAAAGATTCTGGAAAAAAAAGGCAGCGCTTTGCGAAACCCGAGTATTTACTTGTTGGTTTTCTTTTGCTGATTGGAGCGTTAGCAGTGCCGGCGGTCAAAGATGTATATTTGATTCAGTCTTTTGTTTTGTCTATTTGCACCGGTCTCGGAATTCAATAAATATTGTTTGGAGCCGTTGCAACTCTCCATGCATTCATCATAGTCAGCCGCACACCACAGCGTTTAATTAAAATCCAATTAGGTAATTCAGAGGCGTTATGGCTTAGGTTATAAGAGTTTTCTGCCGGCTATGGCTCAATGGTTCTGTTGCCCATAACAACCGACCGGCTAAAGTCTATCGGGACTGTCAGCCCGGCCGTTCAAAAGCTTTATCTAGGTGACCTTTTCCTGACAAGTCGCCTTTTTCAAACAACCAACTGTATCCACCTGCGGGGTTTGTCAGTATTTCCCAACAGTTGTTATCCATGTCCCAGAAAAAGAAACTATATGTGCCGTGTTGAAGAATGGGCTTACTAATTTTGTGCAGGCCCCATGCATCTTGTTGTTCGATAACCGTGTCGTATGCAGTGTCAACTTCTTCCTGCGTCTCTACGTCTAATCCGTTATGGTTAAGCAGTGGCATTCGTTCTTCGTCGCGTTTTTTTTGCTCCACAACAGCAATTGTATTGTCTCCACCAAGGCGAAGGAGCAGCGAAATAGGACTTGTGCGAACGACTTCCAGCCCTAGAAACTCTGTGTAGAAATCCCGGGCCTTTTCCAGGTTTTTTGATTCAAGTGTCCCGTGGGATAAAAAGTTTAATTTTAATGCGGGATCTTTGGCTGTTTCCACCGCAGGTGCACTCATACGTTCCTCCCATAAATATTATCACTTATTAGCTTTTAAGTACCCTATGTAATCTGAGCCCACCATCTTAAGAGAGCAAAACAGACGCGTCAAAGAAATCAAGTGAGCAAGAATCCAAAAAAATAAATAATATAAGTAGTCTGAGGCGTGTCGAACTATAAAAGACGAAAAATGGGGGTCCCAGTATATCTGGTTGGAATTATTAATTGCCTAAGTTATCTAGTGATAATCCCAATGTTAAACGAGTGAGAAATTTGCGGCGTGGCAAAGGCCCAAGTGCTATATCTATGGGGTCTTGATAGCCTATCTGTATTTCACCGTTTATGTCGCCGGGATGGTTTTCAGAAAAGTAGGGTTACTCTGTCGTATTTGCTATATTAGGCTGTAAAAGAGGCCTTTTTAGACTATGCCTAACATTTCTCTTGGAAGTCTGGAGCGCGCATTGTCAAAGCGTAACTCTAAAACGCCACCGTCGAATATTATGACGGATTCACCGCAAATGTGTGGTGACATAGATATTAGGATCACCTCAGACGGTACATGGTTTTATATGGGTTCCCCGTTCACGAGGCAGCGGCTTGTTAAGTTATTTGCGAGTGTTTTACGGCGGGATGAAGTTGGGGACTACTGGTTGGTAACCCCTGCAGAAATGTGCCGTATTAAGGTTGACGATGCTCCATTCACAGCCGTTGAGTTGAAAGTTCAGGGGAGCGGTCACCAACAGGAACTAAAATTTCGTACAAATATTGATAACTATGTTATTGCGGGGTCCAAACGTCCAATCAGGGTGCCTGTTAACGAACGGACCGGGGAACCCAGACCTTACGTAAAGGTAAATGACGAGTTGGAGGCGCTTATTGTGCGTTCGGTCTTTTACGAACTAGTGGAACTTGCGGAGCCGCAGGAGCTAAATGGCGAGAGGGTTTTGGGGGTCTGGAGTAAGGAGACCTTTTTTCCTATAGGATCTGCCAATAATGGATGAGGTTCTGCATTTTCCAATAAGACAGGACGTAATAAATGCGTTTTCAGGTCCTAGCGTGGATCGAAGAGCCGCTAGCGATGGTGAGGAAGTGAACGGGTATGGGTGGCTTTCCCAGGACAAAGATGCCCTTCCTGATCAGATTACGTCGGCTGCTGTTCTTGTTCCCTTAGTTGAGAGGGACGAGGGGATGACAGTTTTGCTGACAAAAAGGACTAAAAATCTCAAAAGCCACGCTGGGCAGATTTCGTTTCCCGGTGGTAAAACAGAACCAGAAGATAAAAGCCCCGAAGAGACAGCATTACGCGAAGCCGAGGAGGAGATTGGTTTACATAGCGAGAAGGTAGAAGTTGTGGGACGCCTTGGGCGTCGTATTACGGGGAGTGGTTTCGAGGTTACCCCCGTCGTTGCCGTCATAGATCCAAATATTCTATTGCAACCCAATCCAAGAGAGGTCGCCGAAATTTTCGAGGTCCCGCTTTCCTTTGTACTAAATACCAACAATCACAAGAGAGAAACGCGACTAATAAAGGGTCTTGAGCGTGAGTTCTACGTACTACCATATCAACGATACTATATATGGGGTTTGACAGCGCGATTGCTTGTGGCACTTAGTACAATTTTGGAAAAAAAATGATCCGGTTTCTTCTACTTACCCTAATCCCCCTCGTTGTTCCATTTGTCGCTTGGTACCTCTGGAAGGTCTTTTCGGGACGCCCTCGGGTTGACCCCAAAACTGGGGATCAAGAACCTCCAAACTTGGGTGCGGCTCCTTTCGGTAAACTCGTTATCGGCGGTGTTCTGCTAATGATTTTAACGCTTGGTATTTTCTTATTTGTCCATGATGAATTCACTAGAACACCCTACAAAGCTATTGATCTTGATAAGTTTGAACAAAATCAAAAACGCGAATAATTTGGTATCTTGATAAAGTGATCTAAATGACCCAAACCGAAAAAGTAGTATTGCCGGCGGCAATGATGGGTCCAGAAGTCCATCAAATATTTGACAGGCTCGAGGCTGGTGGTGCTACGGTTCGTTTTGTGGGGGGGTGTATTCGAGACTTGCTCCTCGGCAGGGCTATCGCGGATATTGCTGATTATGATTTGGCAACGGACGCTGCACCAGCCCGAGTGATTGAACTTTTGGAAGGGAACGTCTTAAAGATAGTGCCGATCGGTTTTGAACACGGCACTATTGTAGCGGTCTGCCCGACGAAATCATTTCATATCACAACATTAAGAGAAGATATTAGTACAAACGGCCGTCATGCAGTAGTCCGATTTACGGAGGATTGGGCTAAAGACGCCCAGCGACGTGATTTTACCATTAATGCCCTGTCCGCGAATAGAGAGGGAACTTTGTATGACTACGTCGGGGGTGTGTCCGACTTAAGGGAAGGTCGCATCAAATTTGTTGGAACACCAATGGAGCGCATCGAAGAAGATTATCTGAGAATTCTTCGTTTTTTTAGATTTTACGCAATTTATGGGAAAACGGTTGTTGATCGTAACACGCTGGATGCGTGTCGTGCGTCCGTTTCCAAAGTTCAAGAGCTGTCTGGCGAACGCATTTGGCACGAGCTTAAACTGATCCTCAAAGCGCATAAGCTTGACCCAACATTTACCCTCATGCGTGACATAGGTTTGCTGCAAAGTTTATTGCCGGCAGATTGCTCTATTGACCGTTTGTTTGCACTTGCTCGGATCGAGGCCACACTTTCAGTTCCTGCTGACGCAATTCGCCGGTTATTGGCTCTTGCCCGAATCGAGGCTCGGGACGTGGCTGGCCTTACTTCCCGACTGAAATTATCAAATGCTGAAGCGAGACGAATCAAGAAACTTTGCTCTCTCCGCGGAGCCTCACAACCTGATATGGATAGTCTGGTACTTTCAAGCATTATGTATCGTTCGGATGAAAAGACTTTCCGTGACAGTATCTTGTTAGACTGGGCTGATCAGAAAGTTCAAACGCCCCTAGAGGCTACCCATCTGCAGCAGCGTTGGCGAAAAACCTGGGATTGTGCTGCTATTTGGGTGCGACCCCAGTTCCTAGTCAAAGGGGAGGACATTTTAGAGTATGGCGTAGAGCAAGGCCCGAGGGTCGGAGAAATATTAAGCGAGGTAGAACAGTGGTGGGTAAATCAACAATTTAGGCCTGACTTAAAAGCCTGTTTAAAAAAGGCTCGAACGTTAGTGAAAGGCTAACGTATTATGAATTGGAGCGTTAAGCCCATTTGTTTAAATACTAAATTCATGATTATCCATATGGGTTGTCTGGGACTTTCGTAAAAAATAGGAGTAAAGAGCGTAAATGCATTCCGGGTATGAACTTCTCTGGTTGGCGGCAGAACGTACACCAGATCACGCTGCGTTGGTCGATGATGTTACGGATAGAAAGTTGACTTACGCGCAATTGGTCGGTGAGATCGAGGAAGTCGCTGCTGGACTGCATGCGGCGGGGATTGAGCGGGGGTCCAGGGTTGCGACGGCGTTACCCACGACGTGGGAGCATGCAATCTTCATACTCGCTTTGATGCGGCTTAATGCTGTGCCATCTTTGCTCAATTTTCGTTTAAAACCTGACGAAATAGCGTCTCTGTGTGAGGCGAGCGGTATACAGGCGGCTGCAGTTCTTCCGGAAATAACATTGGTCAAGAAATTAAAAGAAGCGATACCGAATAACGGACCTATATGGTGTCTCGGTGACGTTAAAGAGGTCGCCAAAAACCTCGTAGGTTGCAGGGCGGATCCCTCAACTCTTCCTGTGTATGCAAAACCTCCACCAGAGGATGCTGCGTTCCTCTACTATACGTCCGGCACTACGGGCCTGCCCAAGGCGGTCGTGCTGAGTCATCGGAGTATTGAGCCGCGAATTCTTTGGCTTTCAACGCAAGGAGGCCTCCGTCATGGGGTGCATAATCGTGCCCTTGGGTGTATGCCGCTTAGCCATGCAATCGGGTTTTTTGGAGTATTCCTTGTAACTCTTGCATTTAATGGGACCTTTTTTGTAGTTAGCGAATTTAACCCAACTAAAATTGTCGATTTGGTCAATAGCGAAAAACTTACGTATGCCTTCTGTATACCCACAATGTATCAAGCGATGGTTGCGGCGCCTAACTATTCACCCGAAAAATTTTCTTCCCTGGAACTCACTCTTTATGGCGGCGTATCCATAGATCCAGGTTTGCTTGACCATATACACCAAGAATGGGGTGGTGCTATTCGACATATTTACGGTACCACAGAGACCATGTGTTCGCTGTATCATCCAGAACCCGCAGGGCAACACGCTACACTGCGTCCGGGTTATTATTGTAGAACCCGGGTTGTGCGAGTTGGCGGAGAGGGCCCAGATGATATTGTAGAAGTGGGAGAGGAAGGGGAACTGGTTGTTGATTCCAGCGTCGATACTATTTTTACCGAATACCTAGGCCGCCCGGATGAGACGGAAAAAAAAGTTCGCGGCGGTTGGTACTATACAGGTGATATTTTTCGCCAAGAGGCGAATGGCGATATAACAATCGTTGGGCGGGTTGATGACATGATTCGCTCCGGCGGTGAAAGTATCCACCCCGAGGAGATCGAGGCGGTTCTCGGTACTCACGCTTTAGCCACAGAAGTCAGTGTTATTGGTCTTGTCGATGCCCAATGGGGTCAGATGGTAACAGCCTGCATAAAACAAGTTTCTGGCGATCCAGCGTCTACCGCATCTAAACTTGATGCACATTGCAAAGCATCCGCATTGCCGGGATTCAAACGTCCAAAAGCCTATTTCTTTGCCAATGAACTACCGCGTAACGCTGCCAACAAGATATTAAGACGCTTGCTAAGAGATGAGGCGGAGGATGCGCGAGCTAATGCTCAGGCCAGTTTTCAGCGGCTGGGTTAGTTTGTTTTATGGCCATTTCACTTCCGGTGGAAGAGACATCAGAATCGCATCTACATTGCCGCCAGTCTTCAACCCGAAGATGGTACCCCGGTCATAGAGCAGATTATATTCAACATAGCGACCGCGTCGGTATAGCTGATGTTCTCTTTCCTCAGCTGTCCATGTTTCGTTCATGTGGTTGGTCACAATTTTCGGATAGACATCTAAAAATGTTAGTCCGACGTCTTTAGTAAAAGAAAAATCCTTAGACCAATCACCTGAATCAAGATAATCATAAAAAATTCCACCTACCCCGCGAGGTTCATCTCTGTGGGCAATGTGGAAGTATTCGTCGCACCATTTTTTGAACCTAGAATAATACGTGGCATCGTGTTTATCGCATGTCTTCTCAAAGGCTTCATGAAACTTCGAGGTATCTGCGTCATTCGGCAGCATTGGAGTTAAATCGCTTCCGCCACCGAACCAAGATTTTGTGGTAACGATAAAGCGGGTGTTCATATGTGCTGCGGGTACGTGTGGCGATCGCAGGTGGGCGACAACGGAGATGCCTGATGCCCAAAACCTCGGGTCCTCGGCAGCACCAGGTATATCGTTGCGAAATCCTTCCGAAAACTCTCCGTGTACAGTTGATATGTTCACTCCTACTTTTTCAAAAACGCGGCCTTTCATCAACGAAATCTCTCCTCCACCGCCACCCGGCCGGTCCCATTTGGTGCGTCTAAAACGACCAGGGGGTTCAACACCCAAAGACGGGTGGGGTGTCGCGACAGCGTCCTCTAGTCGTTCAAACTGAGAGCAAATCTGATCTCTCAACTGCGTAAACCACGCGGTGGTATCTGTTTTCTGTACTTCTAGAGAGTTTGTTTTCATTGATCGTTTATTCCTATGGCACTGAATTCACCAGTTTGACGCAGTGCCTCCCCTATGACCATCGCTGCTGCCGTGACCACGTTTAAAGACCGGGCGTCTTCAACCATGGGAATAAAAAGTCGGGCGTCCACAGCGCGGTGTATGTCTGCTGGTACGCCGGCACTTTCCCTACCGAGGAGCAATACGTCCGATTTATGAAAACCAAAAGATGAATAGGGTGTGTCCCCTGAAGTTGTGAGTAACAAAATCCGACCTGGCAGCTTGTTTGCGATCCAAGAATCCCAACAATCGTGTCTCTTGATCGCAGCTTTTGGTGCGTAATCCATCATGACACGGCGTAGACGGGAGTCGTTCAGGACGAAGCCACAGGGCTCTATAATGTCGACAGATGCCCCAAGGCACGCCGCAAGGCGAAAAACAGCACCTGCATTTTGAGGAATATCGGGTTGATAAAGGGTGATGTTCATGCAACAGGCATACCGATGTATGTTATTTCAGGCAACAATTTGAATTTCACATTTTTTTGTTTGTAATTGGTCTAATAAAGCGCTTTCTCGAGGGTTTTCAGCATCAGAAAATTGGACTATACCCAGTTTAAACATGGTTAGAGCTGACGACCGACTCGAAAGTGTGCGGCGACGCGCCACATACCATGAATCTGTGCACGTGGTAGCTATATACAGTCTGGTAATTGGCACACTGATAAAAGGGTTTATTTATGCGTCTCGGTGGATATTTGACGTACAATATAGTAACGGTGGATCAACGGAAGCAGGGTGAAAAACATGGCTGAAACGGAGGGCTCGGAAGCGGCCGAAGATGGTCACGTCGAGGAAACTCGCCGTGATTTTCTGCAACTAGCGACAGGAGCGTTTGCTGTCGTCGGTGCTGCTGCCGTTGCTTGGCCCCTTGTTCACCAGATGAACCCCGCCGCCGACACTCTCGCCCTCGCATCAATTGAGGTCGACATTTCCGGAATTGAGATCGGCCAAGCGATAAAGGTTAAATGGCGCGGCAAACCGGTTTTTATTCGCCATCGAACGCCCGCGGAGATATCTGCTGCTGCGAAGATCGCGCGCGACGATTTGGTTGATCCCGAGGAAGATGAAAATCGAGTAAAAGAGGGAAAGGCCCAGTGGCTTATTCTAGTGGGGGTTTGTACTCATCTCGGCTGCATTCCCCTAGGAACGTCACAGGGGGAGACGAAAGGTGAATTTAATGGTTGGTTCTGTCCCTGCCACGGGTCTCATTACGACACGTCTGGACGTATCCGGAAAGGTCCAGCACCCCGTAATTTAGAAGTACCGGAATACACTTTCCTAAATGATACAGTCGTTAAAATCGGCTGAGGTAGACAAGAATGGTAAAATTTCAAAAACCTGCCTGGCTAGATAATAGCCTCGTCCGTTGGGTTGATCACCGACTACCCGTGTTTTCGTTCATGAGCCATGAATTGTACGAATACCCAACGCCGCGAAATCTAAATTATTGGTGGAATTTTGGTTCCCTTGCTGGGATTGTACTTGTGATAATGATTGTTACCGGCATCACGTTAGCAATGCACTATACGCCCCACACTGATCATGCTTTTGATTCTGTCGAGCGAATTATGCGCGACGTAAATTACGGGTGGTTGATACGGTATATCCATATGAATGGGGGGTCGATGTTTTTCATCGTCGTGTACATTCATATCTTTCGGGGACTGTATTTTGGATCTTATAAAGCACCTCGTGAAATTCTTTGGATTTTAGGTGTTGTAATCCTATTGTTGATGATGGCGACTGCATTTATGGGCTATGTTTTGCCTTGGGGACAAATGAGTTTTTGGGGCGCCACGGTCATTACCAACCTATTCTCTGCGATACCCTGGGGCATTGGAGATTGGATTGTAACGCTCTTGTGGGGTGGTTTTGCGGTGGACAATCCGACCTTAAATAGATTTTTTAGTCTACATTATCTACTCCCATTTCTGATTGTGGGTGTGGTTGTCCTTCATATTTGGGCATTGCATGTGCATGGGTCTAATAATCCCATTGGTATAGATACGAAGGGCGAACAAGACGTAATCCCGTTTCATCCGTACTACACCATTAAAGACATGTTTGGTTTGGGGGTGTTTCTTACATTCTTCGCCCTCTTCGTCTTTTTTGCGCCCAACTTCTTTGGAGAACCGGATAATTACATTCCGGCAAACTCGCTCTCTACGCCAGCTCACATCGTGCCTGAATGGTATTTCCTACCGTTCTACGCCATTCTTAGAGCTGTCCCCGACAATTTTATCGGTGGCTGGACGACTGAATGGCTTGGCTTCATTATATTCGAGGCAAAGCTTGCCGGGGTTTTGGCGATGTTTGGCGCAATTGCGGTATTGTTTATTCTGCCATGGCTCGATCGGTCACCCGTTCGCTCGTCACGCTTCAGGCCGATGTATAAATGGTTTTTCTGGATTTTTCTGATTGATTGTTTAGTGCTGGGGTACGTGGGTGCCAAGCCTGCGGAGGGAGTGTTTATAATTATTGGCCGCGTCGCAACAGCTTGGTATTTTATTCACTTCCTTGTTGTTATTCCTTTGCTGGCAAAATTTGAAACTCCCAAGGAGCTGCCCAAAAGCATCTCTGAGCCGGTACTCGGAGGAGGAGCGGAGCCTGTTGTCGCTGCGAGTAAGGCGATGGAGAAGGCGTAATGAAAATAATAAAAACGCTAATGGTTGCCGGAATTTTCGGCTTGGTAGCGTCATCCTCGCAAGCGGCCGGTGATGCTGCACCTGCCCCTGAACACTATTGGAAACACTCAGGGCTGTTTGGGACATTTGATCGCGGGGCACTACGCAGAGGTTTCAAGGTATATAACGAGGTGTGTTCCGGTTGTCACAGCCTGCGACTTGTGGCTTATCGCAATCTCGAAGATATTGGTTTTTCAGAGGCTGAGGTAAAAAGAATAGCTGCCGAGCGAGAGTTTCCGTCGGAACCCAATGAAGATGGTGAAATTGAAAACCGTCCAGGTTTGCCGTCCGATCGGTTTAAATCACCGTTTCCTAATGACAATGCGGCTCGCGCTTCTAATAACGGGGCGTTACCTCCTGATTTATCTTTGATAGTGAAGGCGCGTATTGGCGGTGCAGATTATATTCAAGCTCTTCTAACAGGGTATAAGGACGCTCCTACCAATGTGACAGTCCCAGAAGGGATGAACTATAACGAGTATTTTGCGGGAAAACTGATAGCCATGGCAGCCCCGTTGCAAGAAGATGGTGTTGAATATGCGGATGGCACTAAAGCCACCGTGAAGCAGCAGGCGGAAGATGTTGTTACTTTCCTTGCCTGGACCGCCGAACCTGAACTCGAAGAACGCAAACGGATGGGTGTCAAGGTAATCCTTTTTCTTCTGTTGCTTACTGGCTTAGTGTATGTCGTAAAAAGGCGGGTCTGGGCAAAAGTTCACTAACCTTTACGGTAGTGCCATAGAGGCGGATGATTATGCCGCCTCCTTTCATAGAGGTATATATGTTTGGGCATGTGACAGTGGGTACCAAGGATCTAAAGCATGCTGGCAGTTTTTATGACGCCGTTTTAGGGGTTCTGGGACATGTTCGTGCTTTTGAACGTAAGACTTTGATTTGTTATGGTCATCGGTCGGGCTCGAGATTTTTTGTGATGTTGCCCTTCGATGGGAACGCCGCGTCCGTCGGGAATGGGACCCATATAGCATTTAATGCAGCCAGTCGTGTGGTCGTTGACGACTTTCATTCAATGGCTCTAGCCTCCGGCGGCACTGATGAAGGGTTGCCCGGCCTTAGACGACACTATCATGATCACTACTACGGTGCATATGTTCGGGATCCTGACGGAAATAAATTGCAGGCTGTTTGCCACAAACTAGAATGAGTATTTTGTCCGATTAGTTTCGGTAGTGCCTCACTCGTCTATCCAAATAAAAGTCCTTCCTGCATCAAGATATAATGCGGGGGTTACCGACCAGTAAAATGATATAATACGGACCCTTTTGAAGGGTGCTTTGATTGAGTTTCTCGAAGCCGGGACACTTGCAACAATTAAACCCCCGCCTGTTAGGACGAGGGTCTAATTGTTTAGCTATTTCTTAAGCTGTGTGTTGGCTCACCCATTCTAGGGCGCGAGCATATGATCGCTGGGTCGCACCAGCGTTATAGGAATCACGGTCGTCACAAGTAAAGCCGTGCCCGGAGTCATCGTAGACGTATAGTGGACTGTCTTGCAGGGCATCCTTGATCTTTTGTAAATCATCGAGAGGAATTGCCGCGTCGTTATCACCGAAATGAAATTGGGTTGGACATTTTGGTTTCATCTCGCCGACCTTTGCAGCAATTCCACCACCATAAAACGGCATAGCCGCAGAAAGACCGTCAACCGTACAGGCAGCTATATAGGTTGCATAGCCCCCAAAACAAAAGCCAATTACGCTTACATTACCCGCCGATGAGACCTCCTGGACCGCAGCGCTAATGTCGGAAGTAATCCAATCGTCGGTTATTTTTTGACGCGTTTCGCGGCCCGTTGCAAAGTCATCTTCGTTGTAGCTAAGCTCGATTCCCTTCTCGATACGATCGAAAAGAGCTGGTGCAATTGCGACGTAACCTTGATTAGAAAAATGATCCACGGTGCTCCGAATTTGGCCATTAACACCGAATATTTCTTGGATTACTACCAGTGCACCTTTAGGCGCACCCGTGGGTTCGGCTTTGTATGCGTCAAGATTGTGTCCGTCAGTTGTCGTTAGTGAAATGGTTTGTCCCATAATTCTCCCCTCCATAAGATCGTTAGAAAATTTACCGGTTAAAATATACGTATGCTTGATTGCTATTTAACAGTGATTATACCGATATTCGTGCATAGTTTAACCGGCTCAGTCATACGTTAAAACGGAAAAGCACAACTTCCCCGTCTTTAACAATATAGTCGCGACCTTCCTGCCTCATCCGCCCTGCTTCTTTTGCTCCAGCCTCTCCGCCATTTGATACGTAGTCGTTGAAAGAGATTGTTTCCGCACAGATAAAGCCACGCGCAAAATCTGTGTGTATGATTCCGGCTGCGTCTACAGCCATTGTATTTTTGGGGATAGTCCGTGCGCGGGCTTCGTTCGGACCTGCTGTGAAATAAGTAATGAGCCCCAGCAGATTGTATCCAGCCCTTATCACCCGTTCGAGCCCGGTTCGTTCTAGTTTAAGACTTTCGAGAAACTCTTTTTTATCATCAATATTGTCGAGTTGAGCAATTTCGGCCTCAATACCCGCGGATATGACCACGCAAGCGGAGCCTTCTGTCTTCGCCCGGTTGGCAACCATTTCAGATAGGCTATTTCCAGTCGCTGCACTTTCATCTTCTACATTGCAAACATACATTACGGGCTTTGCAGTGAGTAAATGCATGCTGTCAAATAGGCGTTGTTCGTCTTTACCTACCGCCATAGCTCTTACGGGTTTGCCTTGCTCTAACAATTTTTGAGCCCGCTGGACAAGCGAGAGTATGGCCTGTGCTTCCCGGTCGCCTCCACGCGTTTTCTTAATGAGTGGCTCGGTGCGGCGTTCTAGACTTTGTAAATCAGCAAGCATTAATTCAGTATCAACGATATCAGCATCGGCTAACGGGTCTACTTTGCCTGAAATATGAGTGACATCAGTTCCCTTAAAGCAGCGAAGGACATGCACAATCGCTGACACTTCTCTTATGTGGGCGAGGAATTGATTTCCGAGACCTTCTCCGCGGCTGGCACCCTTGACCAGGCCGGCTATATCTACAAAATCAACGTTTGCTGGAACTCTATCTTTAGAATTCGCCAGTTCCGCAATCACCTCCAAACGATCATCCGGAACTGTTACTTGGCCCGCATTGGGGTCTACCGTACAAAAGGGATAGTTTTTGGCTTCTGCTGCGCTGGTTGCTGTTAACGCATTGAAAAGTGTTGATTTTCCCACGTTGGGCAGGCCAACGATACCACACTGAAAACCCATTATATTTAGTCCGTTTGACTTTCTTTCTGGTCTGGTGGGGGCGCGAGGTAGGCGACTTTTGTCATAAATCCTGTATTATCCCCCTCGATTAGTATAGGCAATGCCTCCGCTATGGCGTCTACAGTCTTATTTACCCAATCGCGTTCACTTTTATAGAAGTCCGATAAAACATATCGATTTACTGTCTTTTGATTACCTGGATGGCCAATTCCAATTCTTACGCGACGAAAGTCTTGCCCAATGTGTGACGATATACTCCGTATACCGTTATGGCCCGCATGGCCACCGCCTACTTTTACCCGCACTTTTCCAGGGGCAAGATCAAGTTCGTCATATAAAACTGTCACTTGGCGTGGTCGGACCTTGAGGAACCGAGCAGCAGACCCAAGTGCACGGCCTGACTCGTTCATAAAAGTTTTGGGTTTTAGCAAAAGGACCTTCTCACCAGCGATATTTCCTTCCGCAACGTACGCATGATGGCGTGTTCGACGAAGAATAAGGTTATGACGTCTTATTATTTCATCGGCGGCGATAAAACCTATATTATGGCGCTGATGTTTGTGTTTAGGACCAGGGTTTCCAAGTCCAGCTAAAATAAGCATCAATGGTCACTAGCTACGGTGGGTACCAACAATCGCCTAGGCGTCGTCGCTCTCTCCTTCATCGGTTGGGCTTTCATCACTATCCTCTGAAGCCTCCGTATCACCCTCGCCTGCTTCTGTTTCGTCTCCTTCTTCGTCTTCGTCCTCTACCGGCTCTACTATGATGGTTGGAGCAGAAATTGTTGCGATTGTGAAATCACGATCGGTGATCGCAAATTCCACACCGTCCCCTAGAGTGACACTACTAGCGTGTACTGAATCGCCAATGTCTAATCCTGCTATATGTAGCAAGAGTTCCTGGGGAATATTGTCCGCTGTACACAAAACTTCAACCTCATACCGCACGACGTTTAGCACGCCGCCGCGTTTTAGACCTGGTGAGTCATTCTCTCCATCGAAACTTACCGGAACTGCGACAGTGATTTTTCGTTTGGGATCAAAGCGCAAAAAATCGACGTGCAGTGGCGCATCCGATACGGGATGAAACTGGACATCTCTTGGCAATACTCGGTGCTTATTACCATCTAATTCCACATCAATTAGACGTATGAAAAACCGCGGATTATCTAGCTCACGATCTAGAATTCTCCGTTCGAGGGTCAGCAGAACTGGTTCTTTTTTACTGCCGTATATTACGGCAGGTACCATTCCGTTGCGGCGGACCATGCGTGCGGACCCCTTACCGGCACTTTCCCGCGGCGAGGCAGGTACAGTATCGACCTCGGCCATATTATTTCCTCCAAACAGACAAACCGGCCTACAGGGGTGCCGGCTAAAAAACCCCAGTGTTCTCCAGCGGGGCGCCGGTATTTAGCCCTAAAAAACTCTTTAGTCAAACAGACTGGATACAGACCTTGAGTCACTTATTCGACCTATCGCCTCTGCCATGAGCGGTGCGACAGTAATTTGCTCGATATTTTTTGTCGCTTTAACAGCCGTGGTGCCCTGTATCGAATCTGTGATGAACATTGATTTAATTGGGGATGACGCAATTCGTTTCACAGCGCCACCCGATAACACACCGTGAGTTATATATGCATGGACATTGCTGGCGCCGGCCTCCACCAACGCTTCTGCAGCATTGCACAGTGTCCCGCCAGAATCGACTATATCGTCTACAAGAATACAGGTACGGTCCTCCACGTCACCGATTATGTGCATGACTTCGGAAATTCCTGCCCGTTCCCTTCGTTTATCAATAATTGCAAGATCTGCGTCAAGACGCTTTGCAAATGCCCGAGCACGGACCACACCCCCAACATCAGGCGAAACCATGACCAGGTTATTTTTCTCAAAATGTTCTTCGATATGAGGAACAAAAACCGGTGCGGCGAATAAATTATCTAATGGAATGTCAAAGAAACCTTGAATTTGTCCAGCGTGTAAATCCATTGTTAGCACACGATCTGCACCTGCAACAGTTATCAGATTTGCCACTAGTTTTGCAGAAATTGGTGTTCGGGGACCAGATTTGCGGTCCTGACGGGCATATCCGAAGTAAGGAATTACTACAGTGATCCGACTGGCGGAGCCACGTCGCACAGCGTCAAGTGCCACTAGTAATTCCATTAAATGATCGTTAGCTGGGTAAGAGGTTGATTGGATTATAAAAACATCTTCGCCACGTATATTTTCCTGGATTTCTACAAAACACTCCATGTCAGAAAACCGACGAACACTGGCCTTAGTGAGTGTTAAATTTAAATACGCGGCGATCGCTTCAGACATAGGGCGATTGCTATTGCACGCAATGATTTTCATGTGCGGGGTCTTCCCGTTACGGCTTCGCTTGACCAATTTTTCATTTATTATGTCCGAGGCTCACCATAAATGTGGAGCCATCAACAAAATAACAGTGGGCTCATTAAGTGTAAACAATTTGCGATTCTAAAAGCAGCCGGCAGAGAGTTTAATCAGTCTGCCTGTTATGCGTCTTTGAAAGAATTTCCACAACACCTTGTGCTGCAGTATCCGCGATAGTCTTTGCTACATTTGGCCAGTCTAGCTCAAGGATACGGTTTGTTACTTCATTTTCCTGGTGAAGATTACCAATTTCCCCGCCGTCCGGCCGCAGTAATGTCCATCGAATTACCAAATTTTGTTTATCTATGTTGGATGGTTGGAGTGATATCTCCCCCATTAATACAAACGTTCTTTTTTGGAGGTCGAAGACAACGGGAATTGACCTTTGTTTTAGATAGAAAATAAGCTGTTCACGTAGTAATGCTGCGGCGTTGGACGGGGCACCGTAAATAGGCCAGATGTATATACCATTTTTGTTATTTTTCTTTGTTTTGGGTATTGGCGTTGAAGGTTTTAGCAATTGAATTACGCTGGTTGCCGCGTGAGCAGCAACTTTTCGGATAGTTTCAACTTTGCCGAACTCCCATCCCGTTTTATCGACTAGAAGGCTGTTTGTATGGTAGCCCAATGAAACTCCTTGCGAACTGAATATCTCCCATAATATTTCAACTCTAATGTCGTGTTTTTGCTCATCTAAAACCGTCACCATCCCTTCTAAGGTTATGCTCCGCTTGTTGCCGGCCCCTGAAGTTGATAGCAAGTTTCGTTTTTGTAGTGCGCGCACAATCTCTATAGATAATTTCTTGCTTTGGTCTTTTTCTATACCTAAAAGCCGTATAACATTTACCCCCCCACTATTTGGTAGCTTGAGTAGAGGGTTCCCTATCTTTTTTTCTTCAGTGGGTTGGAATGGCTGGGGTAATGGCTGACAAGCGCCGATGCCGATAAATAACAAGTATAGAAGAGAATTACGTAGACTAGAGTACACAACTGACAATCAAGCCCAAAACAAGAGCGACAATAAACATGATCATGTAGGGCATTTTAATTTTATTCTGCTATTGCAATGGCGGATATCATACGACCGTAGTCGGAGAGTTTACGATGAGTATTACGTCGGTAGCTAAAAAATAATTCTTCCTCTTCATATGTATCATTTCTAAAGGTTTCAACGCGAGCGATGCCAACTTTTATGAGGCGTGCGCGGATGTAACCACCAAGATCAAAGATATGCTTGTCGCTACATGGTTCGCGCTGGAAGAAGCCTGAAGCTTCTGGGTCAGAGCGAACAAATAAGGTGTAAAAATCGGCACCGACCTGATACGACGGCTGCGCGATGCAGGGACCAATACTTGCCACTATATTTTTTTTATTTGCGCCTATCTTCAGCATTGCTGAGACAGTGCCCTCAATGACCCCATCGAGTGCCCCCTTCCAGCCCGCGTGTGCTGCACCAATTACACCATGCATGACGTCGCCAAATAAGATCGGCGCGCAATCCGCAGTCAAAATCCCGAGGATTAGTCCCGGGGTTCGCGTGACCAGCGCGTCGGCCTGTGGTGTTTTCTTTATATTTGAAAGTGCCTCAGTGATGATAATGCTTTTGGCACTATGTACTTGTCGGAGCGTCACTAAGTTTTCGTGGGATAAGGTAAGACTTTTGCACGCCCGATGTCGGTTCTCTGTCACTGCGTCGATGCTGTCTTGTGAACCCGGTCCACAATTCAACGAAGCATATATGCCTTTACTAACGCCGCCTCGCCGCGTGAAAAACCCATGTCGCAGGTTTGGTTGATTTCTAAAATACGTGGAGGTCAGCATTTGTTGTGTCATTGCTCAAAACCAGCCGGAGTGGGTAGGTCCGTCCCCATCGCCACGAAAACTTTATATAAAGCACCCATTTGGTGAAGATTTATTAGTCGCCCGGTTCCGGAGTTTATCATTCTGGCCTGGTCGGCATTAGCATTTTTTGTCAAGTCCCTAGTGCGGCGGAAAATACCTAGGCTAATTAGAAAAGACGCTTGGCTTATTGGACCCAATGTACTCATGCCATGATCTCTTATACGTTCGCCGAGTGCCGCGAAGTTAACATGAGCTGTAAGATCAACCTGTCCGGGATTTACGAGTACATCAGCATAGCTTTGAGATTTAACTGCTTGGAGTGTGTCCCCTGTTTGATATTTGTCGTACCCATAGTCAATAAAAAGGGCATATCCAGGGGCCGCTTTAAACCGCTGAACTATTTGGTCCGCTACCTCTAATGCTGCTGACGAATATTCATACACAGACCCTGTTGTGGCACTAAGCAAGCTTTCTGGAATCTTTGCCTTCGTCTTGGGTGAAGGTTTATCTGTTGTAAACATAAAACCTTTGTTTGCTCGTTCGACCCGCCGTTCTGCCCATCCTCCTGGTGTTTTGACAAGTTGATGGACCGGGAGGGCATCGAGGAATTCGTTAGCAATCAAAATTGTAGGCCCAATAGGCACGGTATCTAATGAATCGTGCCATTTTATACCTATCTCGTTCAGTATCTTGCTCTGTCGACCTTTCAGAATTGGGCTCGTTTCAACGAGGTGTATATTTATTGCCTTGTCAAAATCGGGTATGGCTCTACTGGTCCGTAAAAAGTCCGTCATCAAAGTTCCGCGGCCGGGCCCACATTCGATAACTTCCACCCTTTTAGGAGCATTCATATGTTCCCAACAGGTTGCTGACCAAAGAGCTATTAATTCGCCGAAGATCTGACTGATCTCTGGGGAGGTAACAAAGTCCCCTTTAACACCTATTGGATCTCGGGTGGTATAGTAGCCAAATTCTGGGTGCCCTAGTGAGAGTTCCATGAACTTGGCGACCGTTATGGGCCCCGTTTTATTAATTGTGTCTCGGATTACCTCTCGAAGTTTAGACATGTTTTCTTGACCGAATGATCAGCCAGATTCCGATTAATAACAGTGGTAACGATAGCAATTGGCCCATAGTTGTTTCCATGAAAAGGTATCCAAGATGCGGATCGGGTTCGCGAAACATCTCAGCAAAGGCTCGAGAGATAGCGTACCCTGTAAGAAAGACGCCTGTCAGTAAGCCAGTGCGCATGAAAGAATTTTTTTTACGTGCAAACCAAAGTAGTAGGCCAAACAAAAGTACTCCTTCTAACAGAGCCTCATACAGTTGGCTTGGATGGCGCGGCAATGGGCCACCATCCGGAAATATCATCCCAAGAGGTGATTCCGTGACACGACCATAAAGCTCACCATTTATAAAATTGGCCAGTCGTCCTAAGAATAATCCAAGGGGCGCCGTGCAGGCTACGATATCACCTATTGCTATCCACGAGTAACCCCGCAACCGCGAGAACCACCAGGTAGCTATAACAACCCCTAGCAGACCACCGTGGAAAGACATGCCACCTTGCCAGACCGCTAAAATTTCGAGAGGGTTATTAAGGTAATAAGCCGGCTTATAAAAGATTGTATACCCTAAACGGCCACCGAAGATGATGCCAAGGGTGGCCCAGACCATGAAATCATCCAAGTGACCTTTGCTTATTTGGGTAGGTGACCGTTTTGCGAGCACAATCATATAACGCCAGGCCAGTATAATTCCGGCAATGTATGACAGCGCATACCAGCGAATGGTTAAAGGACCTATTTCGAGAAGGACGGGGTCGATTACGGGGTAGGATAACACTCCCATTAACCCTCCTTACGCATATGGATCGGTTGTTATTAGGTAATTCTGTAAATATTGTTTTATACCATCCTCAAGCTCTGTGGTCGGTGTCTGATACCCCAGTGCCCGTATCCGGGAGATGTGTGCCTCTGTAAAGTACTGATAGTGCTTCTGCAGAACTTCAGGCATCTCGATAAACTCAATATTATTGTCTAAATCCATACTGTCGAAAACAGCGGATGCGAGCTCCTTAAAGGTACGTGCCTTCCCTGTTCCAACATTGTAAATGCCTTTTCCTTTAGAATTCTCTGAGAGCCACAGAGCTATATTTACGCAATCTCCGACCCAGATAAAATCGCGTTTCTGTTCGCCGTCAGCATACCCTGGGTCATTCGAACGGAATAAAAGTGCCTTGCCAGTGTTACTTATCTCTCTGTAGTTTTTGAGCACGACGCTTAATTGTCCCGTTTTATGATATTCATTTGGGCCGTACACATTAAAAAACTTCAGTCCTGCCCAATGTGGTGGTTGGGGCCCTTGTTCTTGTACTATTTGCGCTACGCGGCGGTCGACCGCGTGTTTTGACCATCCATAGAGATTTAATGGCCGCAATTTAGCGAGGCTATCCGTTGAATCGTCGTCGCGGAAACCATTACTACCATCCCCATATGTTGCAGCTGAGGACGCGTAGATAAATGTTGTTCCATTTTTACTACACCAATGCCAAAGGTTCATAGTTAATTGAATATTAGTACTAACAATCTGATCGGCATTACGTTCCGTAGTAGCCGAAATTGCGCCCATGTGGAATATTGTTTCTACGTCCTTGGCGTGGTCGTTTAGATAATCGAAAAGGACATCCGGTGTAATAATGTCGGCAAGCTCTCGTTTAGAGATGTTTTTCCACTTGTCATCCGCACCTAAATAGTCACAGACGACTATTTTCTGGTTTTTACGAGCCTCTAATTCCTTGATTAAGTTTGAGCCGATAAATCCGGCGCCACCGGTAACGATAATCATGAAAGATGTCCAAATTTAGTACGGTAATTATGGTTATAGGTTGCGATGCACAAACCTGCAATTCTTGGCTTAGATTGCATCAATCTTAAACAAAGAGTTATATACGGTATAAGTATTATCGGAGTGCTCTTAAAATGGTTGGTCCTAATCGCTTTTTTGAAGACGCGGCGCGCGTGGCTGGAGGTGCTGTAGATAGTCTTGCAGGGCTCAGACGGGAGGCCGAGGTTTTAGTGCGTCATCAAATGGATCGCATTCTTTCAAACATGGATTTAGTGACACGCGACGAGTTTGAAGCTGTTAAGAAAATGGCCACGCAAGCCCGCCTAGAAAACGAAAGTTTGGCAAGTCGACTTGGTGAAATAGAGAACCAACTATCAACCTCACCGAAAAAAATAACTTCATCAAAAAAATCAACTACACCTAAGTCTAAATCATCTGGCAAAGGTCGTAGCAAAAAATAATCCTGACCTAATAGGATACTTATCCACTGTATATTTGATGTAAGTGGTTATTTGCCCCTAAATTTTGTTGCGACTCGATTTTCCTTCTGGCACCCTAAATCTGGTAGTATGGGAGTGGCCAACCCCATCATTTTGTGTTTGTTAACGGAATAAAGTAGGGAGCGATTAGTTGCTCTTTGAACAGCGTAGAAAAGGGGCGCCATGACGGCCTTAAGTAATGAAGTTGAAAAAACGTTTCCAAATCCTCTTGATGTGATCGAACAAATTGCGACGAGCCACGATTGGCTGTTCGAACGTTCTAGCGATCGTGATATCGCTGTAGAGGTTAACGGACATTGGTGCGATTATCGGATGTTTGTTTCGTGGCACGAAGATGTTCATGCACTTCTGTTTGCTTGTGCATTCGATATGCGAGTGCCGGACCGAAAAGGTCAAAAGATCTATCCGTTACTGTCGTTAATCAATGAGCGTCTGCTCGTGGGGCATTTTGATCTTTGGCACGAGGATGGGCTCCCTGTGTTCAGGCACGCTCTTTTACTAAGGGGGGTGACTGGCGTAAGTAGAGAACAGCTTGAGGATGTGGTTGATATAGCGTTTACCGAGAGCGAACGTTATTATCCGGCTTTCCAGTTCGTGATTTGGGGTGGTAAGGAACCTGAAGTAGCGATGGCCGCAGCAATCTTAGAAACTGCCGGGGAGGCATAACCGGCAGGTTGTTAAAGTATTCAGGGGGTATAATGACCTTATCCAATAAGGTGCTTCTAGTCGGTGGTGGCAAGATGGGTAGTGCAATGTTGCGCGGGTGGTTATCCAAGGGGTTAGAAACAGAGAGAGTGCGTGTCGTCGAACCGGACACCGCCGTTTCCAGAGCCATTGATATAGATTTAGCGGTGTCAGTTGTGCCAAATATACAGAATTTGGATTCAAACTTTACTCCCGACGTGATTGTTTTAGCGGTTAAACCGCAGGGCATGAGTACAATTGTGCCCCACTACGCAAAGTTGGCTCAAGCTGGGGCTGTAACAGTTTCGATCGCCGCCGGACGCACCGTGGAATTTTTGGAAAGGTATTTGGGTCGCGATACTGCTATTGTTAGAACAATGCCAAATACACCTGCGGCCATTGGTCGGGGCATAACCGCGGCCTACCCAAATAGATATGTTTCCATCAATCAGAAAAAATCCTGCCATAGTCTACTAGAAGCAATGGGTGAAGTGGTTTGGATTTCAGAGGAAGCCCAGATAGACTCTGTTACCGCGATATCTGGTAGCGGTCCTGCGTATGTATTTCTGTTAATAGAGTGCCTTGCGGCTGCAGCAAGAAAACAGGGGCTACCAGACGAGGTGGCCGCCAAACTTGCATTGGTCACTGTTTCTGGGGCGGGTGAATTAGCACTAAGATCGGACGAGGATGCCTCCGTTTTGCGCCAAAATGTTACAAGTCCAGGCGGCACTACCGCGGCGGCTCTAGAGGTTTTAATGAGTGATGAAGGTATAGAAAACTTGATGTTACGGGCGGTCGAAGTGGCAGCGGCCCGTTCACGGGACTTGGCTGAGTATACTTAAGCGGTCAATTTCACATTGTGTCTAATTCCCAAATTTATTCAAAGCATTTTGTTTTTAAGACGTTAGCCGGATATTCTATTTTTTCGGTCTGGTAGAGTTTAACACGTATTTGCGCTTAACTTTGAAATTTTTAGTGTCTTCCCTAAATTACTTATTTCTTCACAGCATTAATTATTTAGCCACTTCAAGAACATTCCCCGTGGAACGGAGTTTTTGGAGGGCTCGGTGTTCGAGTTGACGAACGCGTTCTTTAGATAACCCTAGTTCTTTTCCAATTTTGTTGCGGCTAATGCGCGTATTAGCTAAAAAACGCCGCCGTAGGATATGTCGCTCACGCTTAGTCATATGTGGTATGGCTGCGCGCAGCCGCTTTATTAGGACAATTCTTTCACGTTTCGTTGTCAGGCATATTTCTGGGTTTGGTCTCTCATCAGTTAGGTTTTTAATAGCTGCATCGTTTGATTCGCTCACCGTATCTATGGAACGATCTGAAGCTCGAATTCGAAGCAAGAAGGACCGGACATCTTCGATTTTAGTTCCCAACCGGTTGGCCATCGCGCGGACTGCTGTGTCGCTTTGCTCGTTTAGTCTCCATACCTCTGAACTGAAAAATAGGGTTCGATGCTGTGGTGTTGTGACCGGTCGAACAGCTGACACTGAGCGCAAAACATAGTTTTGTATGGATGCGCGAATCCACCACACAGCATAAGTTGAAAGACGTACGCCCTTGTCTGGATTGAATCTTTTGATTGCTTCTAGTAATCCAACGACACCCTCTTGGACGAGATCCGGCAACGCGAAATTATCCCTTCTGTATCGTCGCGCAACCTTAATTACAAACCGAAGTTGGCTAAGTACTAGCCGCTCGCTCGCTCGGCTATCCCCAGATTGGAATCCTAGAATTAGTTGGCGCTCCTCCGAGGCCGTCAATCTAGGCATCCGCTTGAGCGCTTTTGCCAGGTTTGCTGGAAATGAGGGGCGCATTTTGGCTCCAATTGTGGTATTTGAAATCGTTGCACACGAATGAACCAGGATCAACAAGTTTAAAATAACGCTTCATTGGATTAAAGCCCGGAGTTTGAGGTAAAGAAACTAAGGACGAATGATGGAAAAACGCGCTACAAATAGACAGCCAGGGGCAGAACGAATTTTATCAGCGGCTTTGGTTCTTATTTCTGATAAACCGTGGCGTAGCGTTTCAATGGAAATGATTGCGGAGGCTTCTGGTGCGAATTTGACGACGGTCTACAAATATTATCCTACTAAATTGCACCTTGTGAGCGGTTTTATAGAAAGAATAAATAAGGGGCTTCTTTCGGGGCATGACTTTAATGATAGAGAGGAGCCGCAGCGAGATCGTTTGACCGACGTATTGATGAGGCGGTTTGAGCTTCTAAACCGTAATAAAGGCGTGGTGCGCTCGATTATGATAAATACCGCTTACGACCCATACTCTACTTTACGCTTGATGCCTTCTTTTTCAAAAGCGATGGCATGGTCTTTAGAAGCGGCGGGATTAAATTCCTCTGGTTTTGTCGGCCTTATACGCATTAAAGTGTTGTCCATAATTTATCTGTCGACGATGCGTGTTTGGTTAAAAGATGAAAGCGAGGACATGTCATCGACATTGTCGCACCTTGACCGAAGCATTGGCCGAGTTGAAACAATGCTATGCACGTTCGAAAAAATCCCAAATTCTGGAGGCAGAACCTAACTACCTCATTTATTAAAAGTTGACTTATCCTATCCAAATACCGGTTCGGTCCTGCGGGATTTCACCGCCAAAATAAGTATAACCGAAAACCGGTAGATTAGAAAAAATTGATATTTGAAAACGGTCTTATAGAAGAGAGGAAAGTTTATAAGCTCGTCGTTCGGCCATAAATTGACGTCGCCAATATTTTCTCTAACTGTCGCCAGAGGGACAGGAAAAGTAATTTATCGTTTTCCGAAGGCTGTCCCTAAGAAGGCTTGAATTGATGGCAGCGATAATAACTTAAACTGGTCTTTCCAGATTTGTGAAGGCCTATCAGCTTTCTTTTGCACCGTTAGACGTTTTACCGTCTTTTGTGAAGCATTGTGCCACATATTGCAGCCAATTTATTCAGACAGGCAAATTAATACAGGCGCGCAATCCGCCAAAAGTTGATTGTTCTAACCTTACATCGCCGCCTGCACCCCGTGCCAGATCTCGAGCGATGGATAAACCGAGTCCGGTGCCTCCTGTTTCCGAATTCCGAGACGCGTCTAAGCGGTAGAATGGTTTAAAAACTGCTTCCCGCTCTTCTAGCGGGATACCTGGTCCGTCATCGTCTATATATATTTCTACTACCGAGTCCCGACGAACGGCTGATACCAGTACCATATCTGCATATGTTAAAGCGTTAACAACTAAATTTGTAACGCAACGTTTTACCGCGTTTGGACGCATAAATAATACTAAATCGTCTTCCATATTCAGTTTTACATTTCCGCCCGATGCGGCGGCACCGCGCACAACCGACGATAGTATGTACCCAAGATTAGATTGAATGACATCTTCGGTTCCCTCTCCACCCGCAAACGCAAGAAACTCTTCCACCATTATTTCCATTTCCCGGAGGTTGTTTTCGAGTTCGCTTACTTCTGGTGTGTCCCCGAGTAATGCTAGTTGAAGCTTCATTCTAGTTAGTGGTGTTCGTAGATCGTGAGACACACCCGCCAGCATTTCAGTCCGTTGGGTTAGAGCATTGTTTATCCGACTGCGCATGCGCTCAAATGCAGCCGCTGCCATTCTGATTTCAGTGGCTCCTTCTGGTTTGAAGCCTGGTACATCGCGTCCTTTGCCAAAATTGTCCACCGCAGCAGCTAGTCGCCGTATTGGGCGGACTTGGTTTCTCATGAACATGGTTGCTATCGCAAATAATAAAAGAGAAGTACCAACCATCCACATTACAAATATGTATGTTGTAGAGCTAAATAGGCGTTCCCTCGGAACAAATATTTCCATTACGCCATCGGGCAATTGTACTTTCATTTGGACTAGACGGTCGTGGCTCCAGGTATCAATCTGAAAAGGCCTACGTACTCTCTCTCTCATCGCGTTCGCTAGCCTTGTATCTAATATGCCACTGCCTTCCTCTCGCGGCTTATTAGGCAATATTTCCGCCTCTCTAAAATTAAAAAGTATACCCAAATCACGGGCGGAGCGTATAAGCCATGCATAATTTTCAGCCTGTTCCAACTCGCCCATCCCGTCAATTACTAAACCAATTTCTCCGGCTACGGAGTCTGCGAGGCGTCTGGTAATAAGATCCCAATGTCGGTCGTAGAAGATCCAAGTCGATACGACTTGAAGGAGAATTAAAGGGGTAATTATAATAATAATTGACCTGCCTAAAAATGATTTAGGCAAATATTTCTTTATATTCACGCGAAAGTGGGGCGTTTTCATCTCTCCTTTATTTTACGCGATCTATCAGTCGGGGTGAAGCACGTAACCGTGTCCCCTAATTGTGTGAAGAAAGCGAGGCTCTCGGGCGTCTTTTTCAATTTTCCGTCGCAGTCGAGTAACCTGCACATCCACTGTCCGTTCACCACCATCTATTCGGCATTGAGCGATTAATTCGTCCCGAGTCATCGGTACTCCAGGGTTTTTTGCTAGTACAGATAACAGATTGGCTTCTATTGTTGTTAAGTGTATCCCCGTTGCGCCTTTTCGCAGTTCGCGCCGAATAATATCAAAACGATATTCACCGAGGTTCACGACGACCTTCGGAACGGCTCCGGTGCTTCGACCCAATATCGACTTTATCCTCAGAACCAATTCACGAGGCTCAAAAGGTTTAGTCATGTAATCGTCCGCGCCGCTCTCTAACCCGTGCACGCGGTCTTTTGGTTCGCCCATCGCGGTCAGAAGCAGAATGGGAACATCCGTAGTCTTCCGCAGAGCATTTGTTAGTACTAACCCATCCTCACCTGGCATCATCACATCGAGTACAAGTAGGTCAAATTTCAATCCCACTAGGCGCCCGCGCGCTTCCTTCGCGTTACTGGCGGTCGTGACCCTAAACTCGTTTTCCGTCAGATATTGACTAAGGAGATCGCGTAAGCGCGTATCGTCATCAACGACGAGGATATGAGGCTGATTAGTCATAATCTGGTCTATCAATGCATTTGGCTTTTTTATTACCTTAGTCAAACTGGATAACCGCCGACTTTCCGAGCTAATCCGTCATGTAAATTCAACATGCGTGTGCGCCATTTATATATTGAGTCTTCTTTAACCAGGAGAACAAACTGACTGATAGCTCGGGCCCAGGTAAAAGCTCCGAAAACAATATAATCTTTGTAGGATGGGGTTTCCCCCCCCCAAAAGTCACTTGTCCCTAACGCAGAGCGAAGGGTACCATTTGCTTCATAAAAGATATCCAAATCAGCTTTGGATCGCGATTGCATTTCTGCCGGCGTCATGCCGAACCGGGCCGTACGGCTCTTAAAAAAATAATTACGATCTTCTTTGTCAACGTGATCAAGTATATCGGCAATCACCAGCCTAATAGTTGCTTGATGGAGCGTCGTATCCACCCAATTACTTAGGAAATGTGACCAACCTTCTTCGACTTCCCCACCGAAGAGTGACGGTCTATCACGATATGAGTTCTCTAGGTATTTCGCTATATTCCATGAATCTGCCACTACGTTTTTGCCATCCCTGATTACCGGGATCAGGTTTTGATCGGAAAATCGAATAAGGTGTTTATCTGTGAAACGCACGGGTATAGTTTGGTATTCTAATTTCTTATGTTCTAAAGCCATCCGAATGCGCCAGCAATAGGGGCTAAATCTGCGATCGTCGCGGCCCACAAGATCATACAATTCAATGGTCATTAGATCTCCCTGCATAGAGTTCCACCTTGATAGTGGTATGACATGGGTCCTTACTTTAATGTAGCTATTTGATACTTTACTTCAATTTCGGGTCTTAAATAAAACTATGATAACTACTTTTTAGTTTGTGTTCATTAGGCCCTAAAAACAAGGTGCGACAAAAGGTTTATTGCATTTTTTGTGCGGCGCACATAAAAACCACTTGGGCCACGATCTCCCAACGGGTCGCAGCTCTTCTGTAAGGAAGAGGTAAAATGTTTGAAAAAGTTATAAAACCTGTAAATCGACCACAGAACCCTTGTTTTTCTTCCGGACCTTGTGCGAAGCGGCCGGGTTGGACAATGGATGTCATAGGTAATGCGCTCGTAGGTCGGTCGCACAGGTCCCGTCCAAGTAAAGAAAGATTAAATAATGTCATAAACAAGACCCGAGAGGTCCTCGGGATCCCTGGGTCCCATCGTCTTGGAATAGTTCCGGCGTCGGATACCGGCGCAGTGGAGATGGCGTTGTGGTCAATGATAGGCGCGCGTGGAGTTGATCTTTTTGCGTGGGAAAGCTTTGGCAATGCTTGGGTGGATGACGTTGTCAACCAACTGAAGATTGATGACATTCGCGTTTTTCAAACAAAATACGGAGAGCTCCCCAGTTTTGGAAATTGGGATCCTACGCGCGACGCTATATTTACCTGGAATGGTACTACGTCGGGTGTACGGGTTCCCGACGCATTATGGATTCCCGAGAGCCGGTCCGGACTGACAATTTGTGATGCCACGTCCGCCGTCTTTGCCGTAGACATGCCGTGGTCAAAACTGGATGTCGTAACGTGGTCATGGCAAAAGGTTATGGGCGGTGAAGGGGCACACGGTATGATCGCGTTGTCACCTAACGCTGTTGAGCGGCTAGAAAACTATCAGCCAACTTGGCCAATACCTAAAATATTCCGATTAACTAAAAGCGGCAAATTGATTGAAGGTATTTTCCGGGGTGAAACTATTAATACGCCGTCCATGATTTGTGTGGAGGACGCCCTTGATAGTTTGGCATGGGCCGAAGAGATCGGAGGAATACAAACGTTAATAACTCGAAGTGAGAATAATCTTTCTGTCATCGAAGATTGGGTTGCGAAGACAGATTGGGTTGATTTTCTTGCATCTAATAAACGAGAGAGGTCCACAACTTCTGTGTGTCTTTCGATAATTGACCCATGGTTTCAGGCACTTGATAAAGAAAAACAATTGGCCGTTCCTTCAAATATTGCTGCCTTGCTTGATTCTGAGGGGTCCGCGTACGACATAAATGCCTATCGTGATGCGCCTCCCGGACTAAGAATATGGGGTGGGTCGACCGTTGAGAGATCAGATCTTGAGGCACTTTTCCCCTGGCTCGATTGGGCTTACTCGACCGTTAAGCGCCAAATATCTGGATAAATTTATGATACAAAAAATACCAAAAGTTTTAATAAGTGATCGCCTCAGTTCAAATGCAGTTGACGTATTTCGAGAGCGCGGTATCGAGGTCGACATCATGATTGACATGACTTCAGACGAGCTAATCGAAAAAATCCCAAATTATGATGGTTTAGCCGTGCGTTCGGCAACAAAAGTTAATGCAGAGGTATTGAATGCCGCGACTAATCTGAAAGTTGTGGGTCGAGCGGGTATTGGTGTCGATAACATTGATGTTGAGGGAGCCTCGACTCAGGGCATAGTGGTGATGAATGCGCCCTTCGGAAATTCCATTACAACAGCCGAACACGCAATAGCGATGATGTTTTCTCTTGCTCGACAAATACCAATTGCAAATCAGTCCACCCAGTCCGGCAAGTGGGAAAAATCTAAGTTTTTGGGTATGGAACTTACCGGCAAAAGTCTTGGAATTATTGGTTGTGGAAATATCGGGTCTATCGTCGCTGCCCGCGCGCTGGGCCTAAAAATGAAGGTGCTCGCCTCTGATCCTTTTTTGACTTCCGATCACGCAGCGGAGATTGGTGTCGAAAAAGTAGAACTAGATAAACTATTTGCTCGAGCAGATATCATCTCGCTTCATACACCGCTTACGGAATCTACGTCAGGTATGCTTAACAAGACTAATTTTAAAAAGATGCGTGATGGCGTCCTCCTGATAAATTGTGCACGCGGTGAACTTGTTGTTGAAGCGGATATGAGGGATGCAATCGAAGCCGGAAAAGTGGGAGGGTTTGCTGTTGATGTATTTCCTCAAGAACCACCTACGGATTATACGCTCTTCGGGTTAGACCAAGTTATTGCGACACCCCACTTAGGTGCTGCCACCAGTGAGGCCCAAGAAAAGGTATCTGTGCAGATAGCAGAGCAAATGTCTGATTATTTGAAGTCCGGGGCCGTCGTAAATGCGTTAAATATGCCGTCTGTAACGGCAGAAGATGCGCCCCGGTTGAGACCATACATGGAGCTGGCAAAACAAATAGGTAGCCTCGCCGGTCAAGTTATCCAATCAGGCGTGTCGTCAATCACGATTGAATATGAGGGGCACGCAGCGGAGTTAAATACACGTCCACTTTCGGCTGCGTTGGTGGAAGGGCTTCTGTCACCCTTGCTAAGTGGCGTTAACATGATCAACGCGCCGATTTTGGCCAAAGAACGAGGTATAGAGGTTTCGGAGGTAAGACATGAGCGATACTGTGAGTATCAGACGTTAATCCGTTTAGGAATTACTACTGAAAATCAGACGCGAACTGTAGCTGGCACCCTTTTTGGTGAGGATAAGCCACGAATTACCGAAATCAATGGAATTAAACTTGAAGCGGAATTGGGGCAGGATATGATCTATATTGTTAATAAAGACCGCCCCGGCTTTATTGGCCGTCTCGGCACTGCACTTGGCGACGCTGGGGTTAATATCGCAACCTTCCAGCTTGGCCGTGTCAGTCCGGGCAGTGACGCATTAGCGCTGATCCAGGTGGATGGAGACCTGTCCGAACAGTTGTTGATTCATCTCCGAGAGCTGCCAGATGTGGTGCAGGCTAGGGGATTATCCTTTTAACGTTTTGAATACTAGGTGGTAACGTTACATTCTCAGTCGAGGAATTATATTGCGTCTAATAAATATACCGTTCGTTTGTCATGCAGCTATAAAGACATTAGGAAGGCAGGTCACAGGGTTCAATTAAATGCCAAAAGAACAGAACAAAGCTCTGCTGCCAGCAGGTTTAAGAGATATCTTGCCCCCAGAGGCTGAACGGGAGGCAAAAATTCGTGAAGCGCTCGCCGACACTTTTTCAATTTATGGGTACGAGCGGGTTAAGCCACCTCTAATTGAATTTGAGGAAGGTTTAATAAGTGGTGCCGGCGCCGCGATGTCTAGCGATACTTTTCGTCTCATGGATCCCATTTCTCAGCACATGATGGGGATAAGGGCCGATATGACTACGCAGGTTGCAAGAATCGCGATGACGCGCCTTAAGGTTGCACCGAGACCGTTGCGTTTAAGTTACACTGGAGAAGTATTGAGGGTGCGCGGAACCCAGTTGCGTCCAGAGAGACAGTTTGCTCAAGTCGGTGCAGAATTAATTGGGTCGGACAGCGCGGCTGCCGACGTTGAGATAATCGGAATGGCAATCGAATCTCTCCGTGATATCGGGGTTCCTAAGCTTTCTGTAGATCTCACAATTCCTTCTCTAGTGCCGGCCCTTTTAGCCGACACAGATAGTTTGGGTGATGATGTATTACCGTTGAGAGATGCACTTGATAGGAAAGACGCTAGTGCTGTCAAACTATTAGGTCACGACTATGGGGATGTTCTATGCCATCTTATGAATAGCACCGGTTCGGTCACGAAGGCACTAAACAAAATGGATCAGATTACGCTGCCATCAGGTGCTGCTAGCGAACTTGATCGGCTGAAAGAAGTGGCTGGGGGAATTATTGATCACGTTCCTGGACTTAAAGTCACCATCGATGCCGTTGAAAATCGTGGCTTTGAATATCACACAGGTGTTGGATTTACTTTTTTTGCTCTGGGGGAGCGTGGGGAAATTGGTTCGGGCGGGCGTTATCTCGCTACGTTAGACGACGCAAACGCAACGGCACATAGCACAGAGCCTGCAACTGGCTTTACCTTGTACGTAGACACAATACTGAGGGTTTTGCCCGGTTTCACCCCTACCCAACGCATATTTATCCCGGGTGGGACACCCATTAATGAATTGAGAGATCTGCGAGGGGAGGGTTGGATTACTATCGGTGAGATTGACATAACTAATGATAAAGAAGCTGAAGCGCGGCGGCTTAACTGTACCCATATTTTAAAAGGTGGAAAACCTGTCTCGATTAGTAAGGGTCTAAGCTCGTGACAAACGTTGCTGTTGTTGGTTCGCAATGGGGTGATGAAGGAAAGGGCAAAATTGTCGACTGGCTTTCAGAAAGGGCTGACGTTGTGGTGCGCTTTCAGGGAGGACACAATGCGGGACACACACTTGTAATTGATGGAGAGGTATACAAACTTAGCCTGCTTCCTTCTGGCGTTGTACGCGGCAAACTATCGATAATTGGCAATGGTGTGGTTGTTGATCCATGGGCTTTGTTATCTGAAATAGATGGGCTTCGTGATCAAGGGGTAACTGTTACACCAGACACCCTTCAAATTGCGGAGAACACTTCGCTTATTCTGCCGCTGCACGGCGCGCTAGATCGAGCCAGGGAAGCCGCAAGGGGTCGAGGTAAAATTGGTACGACGGGCCGCGGTATCGGGCCCGCGTATGAGGATAAGGTTGCTAGGCGCGCGGTACGAATATGTGATCTTTTTGCCGAAGCTTGTCTCACTCAGCGAGTGGAAAATTTATTAAGCCATCACAATGCTTTACTTCGCGGCCTTGGTGCTAAAGAAATTGAGACAGAAGAGATAATAACTTCTCTTCTTCAAATTACTCCGCAATTACTCCAATACGCGTCTCCCGTCTGGCAGACGCTTAACCGCGCGCATCGCAGCGGGAAGCGAATACTTTTTGAAGGTGCTCAGGGTTTCATGTTGGACGTTGATCACGGTACTTATCCGTACGTCACTTCCTCGAATACTGTTGCTGGTCAATTAGCCGCCGGAAGCGGTATCTCTGTCCGTGCATTGGGCTACGTTCTCGGCATCACCAAAGCGTATACTACACGTGTGGGTTCCGGGCCATTCCCGACCGAGCAGAAGAACAAACTCGGAGAATTATTGGGAGAGCGTGGAAACGAATTTGGAACTGTGACAGGCCGACAACGGCGGTGCGGGTGGTTTGACGCTGTCCTTGTGCGCCAGGCTGCGATCATTGGTGGCATAGATGGTATAGCATTAACCAAGCTCGACGTATTAGATGGCATCGGCGAACTTAAAGTGTGTATTGGCTATCGGTCGAACGGCGCGGACTATGATTACCTCACCCCAAATCGCAAAATACAAAATAATTTAAAGCCGGAATACGAAACGTTGGAGGGTTGGAATACAACCACTCGGGGCGCGCGTAGTTGGGCGGACTTGCCAGCGGAAGCCGTTAAGTATGTGCGCAGGATCGAGGAATTGATAGGCGTGCCGGTAGCGTTACTTTCTACCAGCCCGGAACGAGATGATACTATTCTAGTGCGGGATCCGTTTGCGGGTTAACATTAAAAATCCACTTTTTAAATTTAATGTTCATTACGGTTTCTAGTTTTCTGACGTCATCTCATTCTGAAGTTTTTCGAAGGCGCGCACCTCTATCTGCCGGACTCTCTCCCGCGAAATACCATATTCCTTGCTCAGATCTTCTAATGTTCTCGGGTTGTCTTGTAGACGACGCGCTAAAATAATATTTCGTTCTCTTTCATTGAGCACTCGCATCGCGTCGACTAGGATTTTACGCCGCTGGTCGCTTTCTTCCTTTTTCCCTAAAAGTGTTTCCTGATTATCAGTTTCATCGATCAGCCAATGTTGCCATTCTCCGTCTGCATCAGCCCGTATCGGTACATTAAGCGACGCGTCCGGGCCCAACATACGCCTATTCATATTTATTACTTCGTCTTCGTTGACTTGCAGCGTAGTGGAAATCTTTTGGAGATTTTCCGGATTTAAGTCCCCTTCTTCAAAAGCCTTTATTTCCCCTTTTAATCGTCTGAGGTTGAAGAACAATTTTTTTTGCGCTGCGGTGGTGCCTATTTTTACGAGTGACCAGGATCGGAGTATATATTCTTGTATTGACGCTCTAATCCACCACATAGCGTAAGTAGCTAACCGAAATCCCTTTTCGGGTTCGAACCGCTTCACCGCTTGCATAAGACCCACGTTACCCTCTGAAATAATCTCGCCAAGTGGCAAGCCATATCCGCGATAACCCATAGCTATTTTAGCCACCAGACGAAGGTGACTGGAAACTAGTTGTGCAGCCGCATCTTGGTCCTCATGCTCTTTCCAGCGTTTAGCTAACATGTACTCTTCCTCGGGTTCTAAAAGAGGAAATTTGCGGATTTCTTGCAAATACCGAGATAAGTTACTGTCCGGATTTAGATCGCGAACCGTAGGTAGATTGCTATTCATATTCTATCAAACCTGTTTCAATCATTTTAGGGTTTAGCCCAAAACATAGAGGCCTCTATCACTCTTGTTTGACCCAACGAAAATACGTCCACACCCTATAGATAGTTAAGGTGCACCAGAATTTCCACCCCCATCAAGAAAAGCGCAGATTTCTCCTAACTCCGATGGTAAATCGGACTCGAACTTGTGTTCGATGCCAGTAACGGGGTGCATAAAACCGAGGCGGTAGGCATGCAGCGACTGGCGATCAAGAGCTATTGATGCAGCAAGGGCGTCGCTCCCCAGACTTGCTTTTCGTGCACGGGTTATTCCCCCGCCATACACTGGATCACCGATTATGGGGTGGCCGATATGGGCCAAGTGCACCCGAATCTGATGTGTACGGCCTGTTTCTAAGGAACATTTTACCATACACGCGGCGGTCGCACTGAAAACACGTTCAATGCTATATCTTGTCCTCGCTTCTCTTCCGCCAGTCTTGAGCACGGCCATTTTTTTCCGGTTTTGGGGGCTTCGGCCTATATTTGCATCGATCAACCCGCTTGTTTTCTTTGGTACACCCCACACCAAAGCAATGTATGCACGTTGTACAGTCCTCTCTGAAAATTGAGTGACTAAACTTTGATGGGCGAGGCTTGTTTTAGCTCCCACCAACAACCCACTTGTATCTTTGTCGAGGCGGTGAACAATTCCCGGACGGCGGACACCGCCTATTCCCTTCAGGCTTTCCCCACAGTGGGCTATCAGTGCATTTACCAATGTGCCTGTTTGATTTCCCGGGGCCGGATGGACAACCAGACCAGCGGGCTTGTCTATAACGATAAGCTCGTCGTCCTCGAAAACTATGTTCAGTGGAATGTTTTCGCCAGTCAGTTCGACGTCAGCTACTTCTGGTATACCAAGAACAAACTTTTCGCCCAGTTTGACCCTGTAGGATGGCTCTACTATCGTTCTCGGCACAGTATTGTCCACTGCCAAGTAGCCTTGCTCGATAAGACGCTTTATGAAGGTTCGCGATCGGTCCGGAAGACAGTTAGTAACAAGTCGGTCGATCCGTTGGCCCTCTCCCCCGGGTGGCACCGAAACGGTGAGACGCCTTACTGAAGTTTTCTTTATTGGATCTTTTTTGTTCATTCTAGATTAAGGGCATAATTGATGCGCGGCCTCAAGATTTTGATAATTGCCATGGCTGTTTTGATTGCAGTGGGCCTAGTTCTTCTGGTGATAGGAGTTGTTGACAAGTCAGGGAGTCTTGAACGAGCGGGAGTGGCGTTTCCGCCGGTTTCCGTGACGCTGCCACCAAAGACCGAGGTTATAGAAATGGATATTAGCGAGGGACGTATATTTCTTCGCACCCGAGAACCCAGCGGCGCAAACGTTATCGTCGTTCTAAGCGCAGAAACGGGTAAAGAAATTGGTCGGATAAACATTAACCCCGAAAAGTAAGAAATTAGGTAGGTCACTCTATTCCATATAAAGCACGAGCATTGTCATCCAAAATCTTATTGATGATGTGGGCAGGCAAGCTGCCATTTTCTTTCAGTTTTTGGATGGCCTCGATTTCAGCAGATGTGTCGGCATGACCATAGTCGGATCCAACAACTAAATTATCTTCACCGGCATATTTGAGGACCCAGTCTAAATCATCGGTGACCTGGCAGGCGACCCACATGTTCCAGTCTTTCAGCGGCATATTAGGAATTTCTTCCCCGCGACGTTTAAACCGCAGCATGAGATCATTTACAACGTAGGGCACCCACTGCGAACTAACTTCAATCCATCCCCACCGGATTTCTGGAAACCGTTGTGGCACCTTATGCCATATTAAAGAATGAAAAGAGCCGATAGTGGCCAGCTTAAACTTATTAAAACCAGGGTCATCCTTATAGAAGTCATAAGTTGTAAAACAATTGCTTGCTGAATGAGGGCAAACGGCCATGTCGAGTTCTTGGGCCAGTTCATAGAATGAGAAAAACCATGGATCTGATAGTACACGGTCACACTCCTGACCCGATAAGAAGATACCTACTGCCCCATTTTCTTTACAGAAAACTAACTCGTCCCGTAACTTTTCCGGGGCGAGAAGGGGTGCCATCGAGACCCACCGCAAACGATTTTTGGATCTAGACCAAATGTCCGCAAGCCAACGATTGTAACTCCGGTAAAGTGTATATTGGAGATCTGGTTTTTTGGTCAATGGTCGAAGAAAGACAGTGGGATACAGGACCTGGATGTCCACCCCTAATTGGTCCATATGCTCTAGTCGTTTTTCTACGTCTGATAGGGTTCGTGAGGCCTCCGGGGCGTCGTGATCCAACGCGAACATTTTGCTTTGTAGATTACCATCAATGACCCAAAAATCCTGCGCAGTTTCACCCTGGCGGCCTTCGATTTCAGGTCCCCAGTTTCGCGCAACAGATAGTG
>JAYZFO010000007.1:0-13585 GCA_036336685.1 Pseudomonadota bacterium | reverse complement strand
GAACTTTATCTTGGCAACCAGACGTGCTGTCCAGCCGCCTTTGCAATCTTCTTACATATGCAGAATTTGTTTCGATAGGAGCGGACGAAAACTTTGCTAAGCTCTTTCTTGAGAATATTAGCCGCCAAACCAAGCATTTGCGTCGGGTAGCACGTTTTATACCTAATGGTTTGGACAAAATGATAGTTACAAAGGCGCTAGTCTATACTGCGCTTTGTCTCCCGGGAGGTGCAAGCCATCTTCCGTCGTTGCTTAAGCGGGTCTCGTCGATGTGTAAAAAGCAAATTCTCCCAGACGGGGGTCACATTGAACGTAACCCAGAAGCACAACTTGCTGTGCTTCGACACCTAATTGATATAAGAGACATTTTGAAGACCTCACAAATTGAACCGCCCAAAACACTAAAAGCAACCATTGATAGGGCCATACCAATGTTGAGATTTTATCGTCATGGTGATGGTGGGTTTGCATTGTTTAACGGCAGTACCGAGGGTGAGCCGTGGTTAACAGACGTTGTATTAGCTAAAGCTGGTGCTGGGGGAAAACCTCCGCTGACGGCCACAAACACCGGGTTTGAACGAATTGTTGCTAACCGCACCCTCTTCATCTGTGATACGGGAAGTCCTTCAGTAAATACAAAAGCCGCCCACGCGGGAGCGCTCAGTTTTGAAATGAGCGTCGGAAAACAACGGATGATTGTTAACTGTGGTGGTTATACTGGTCGTGACGAAGGTTGGCGGTTTGCCCAGCGCGCTACCGCCGCGCATTCAACCTTAATCGTGGGAGATAAAAATTCCTCTGAACTTTTACCGAACGGAGCCGTCGGGGAAACGGCGGCCTTGGTCACATGCGAACGGAAAGAAACAGAAGGAAGTACTTGGTTGACCGTGAGTCATGATGGTTATCTTAAATCACATGGTTTAATACATAAGCGGAGGATATACCTAGATGCTTCCGGAACTGATGTGCGAGGCGAAGACACACTAGAAGGACTAGGAGAACATAAATTTTCTATACGCTTCCATCTACATCCTTCCGTAAAAGCCTCACTCGTCAAGGATGGAGCCTCCGTTCTTCTTCGCCTGCCGGACAAATCAGGCTGGCGGGTTAGGTGCTCCGGCGGCGTCGCAAGCCTCCAGGAAAGTGTTTATCTCGGTGATGGCGTCGGGTCCCGCCGGTCTGAACAGATAGTGATTTCTGGTGCCTCGCGTCAAGGTGATGCTCAGGTCAAATGGGCACTAACCAGGCTGAGCGACCAATATTCAGTGTAATAATAAATGGGCAGTACGCCAAATTTAATGCGCGGAGGCACATGTAGCAATGATGCAACCGAGAAACGGTGCCGGAACATAGATAATAGGAGACCTTTTGCGGGATATCTTAATAACTACAATTGATCCAAGGCTGTTAAACTCCGAATTACATAAAGTATAGTAAAGTAACAAGGTAAATGCATGAACGCGGTTATTTTCGACCTGGATGGCACGTTGATTGATAGCCTACCTGACATTAGAACGTCACTGAATTCTGTTTTAACGGATTATGGGTACCAATCCATATCTATCACAGAGGTCAAAAATATGATTGGGCGCGGGTCGGAGATATTATTGAAAGAGGCATTCCAACACGCCGGTGCTAAAATGGACAGCAAGACTCTGGCTTCATGTGTAAAATCATTCACCTCACAGTACGAAAGGAACCCCACCTCACAAACAAAAGTTTTTCCCGGAGCGCTATCGGCTCTCCAAACATTATCGGCGAAGGGAATAAAAATGGGCGTGTGCACCAACAAACCCCATTCTATAGCCCACACTATTCTGGAATCTTTAGGTCTCGATAAATATTTTCCTGTGTGCATAGGAAAAGGCAAACTACCTCACAACAAGCCAGATTGTCGGCACTACAATTGCGTTGCCGCGGGGCTTAATGTGAAACCCCAGGATACACTTTATGTGGGAGACAGTGAAACGGATGTCAAAACAGCTAGAAACGCCGGGGTACCAATTATACTTGTTTCTCATGGCTACAGTAAAAAACCAGCCAATACCTTAGGAGGTGACCTTCTCATCAACCACTTTTCCGAGATGCCCAATGCTATTGATAAACTGTTTGCTAATATGCGGACGGTTTTGTAACTAAAAAGACGTTTATCTCATATGTTTTGGGCCTCATACCACACTAATAGGCAAAACCATAAAGAGCCACATGGGCTACTCCCATACCTTGTTCTAGACTTAAATTTGGGATGCTCTAGATGCTAAAACCTCCCAATCTCAAAAATTTTGCACTTCAGGGAAAACGGGCAAAATTTGCTTTTTTTCATGATATTGTGATGGCTGGTCTATCGTTCTTAGTCGCGCTTTATTTGCGTGTAGGGCTTGATTTCAACCACTTCCCTCTATTCTTTGTGATCCAAGCAACAAGCATATATGTGATAATTGCGGCAACGGTGTACTGGACGATGCGGCTTTACGCGGGGGTCTGGCGCTATACTTCAATAGAAGATCTTTTAACAATTATTAGGGCCGTTACAATAATCACTTTGGTCTTCCTTGCCGCAATGTTCTTGTTTTCCCGTCTTGAATTTGTCCCGCGCTCGACCCTGCCAATAAATTGGTTAGTCCTTGTGGCATTTTTATGCGGTCCTCGAGTTGTCCATCGCCTGACTAAAGATCGTCGTGCGAAGCAAAGTATAGACCCCAAAGGTCTGCAACGAATACCTGTCCTCCTGGTGGGTGCCAGTGACCCAGCTGAACTTTTCATACGAGCTATCAACCGAACACGAGATTCACTTTGGCAGGTGGTTGGAATAATCGATGAAAAGAACCACCGGATTGGACAGAACATTCACGGCATAACCGTCCTGGGCAGCATCGATAAAATCCCGAGCATAATAGAGGACATTAGCAAACGAAACCCGCGCCCCCAACGATTGATTATCACATCACCTAGAATGGACGGTGATGACATCCAGAAGCTGCTAAGTTTGTCAAAACGCATGGGTGTAGGGTTATCAAAGATGCCACAGCTCGACGATCTCAGGGATAACCTGGAGACGGCACCGGAAATTCGGCCAATAAGAATTGAAGATTTATTAGGGAGGCCGCAAACGACGCTTGACCGCGAGAGCATGGCCGAAATGATTGGTGGCCGGCGTATTCTTGTAACAGGCGCGGGCGGAACTATAGGGGCCGAATTATGTAGACAAATTGCCACATTCAAGCCCGCTTTAATTTCATTAATTGACCATTCCGAATACCAACTTTACGCCATTGATTTAGAGTTGGGCGAGCAAGCGGCAAAAATTCCGCGGCACGCGATACTCGCGGATATTCGCGATCCTGAACGTATTTCACAAGTATTCAGCAAAGAAAAGCCGGAAATAGTTTTCCATGCAGCCGCCCTAAAACATGTCCCGATGGTTGAACTTCACCCAGACGAAGGCGCACTAACAAATGTAATGGGAACCCGAATAGTTGGAGATGCCTGCCTTGAAAATAATGTACTAGCGATGGTATTGATTTCGACAGACAAGGCTGTCAATCCGTCAAGTGTCATGGGTGCAACAAAACGAATAGCGGAACAATATTGCCAGGCACTAGATCTATCGGGGAGAACAGAGGACAACCAATATACCCGCTTCGTCACCGTTAGATTTGGTAACGTTCTGGGCTCCACGGGTTCTGTAGTGCCCTTATTCCAGCGCCAACTGGCGTCAGGCGGCCCATTAACCGTCACTCATCGCGACATCACTCGGTATTTTATGACGGTCCGAGAAGCAGTCGAACTTGTATTGCAAGCTTCCGTGCAGGGCGTTTTAAACAAAGACGATATCGGAAAAATCTACGTGCTGGACATGGGCGAGCCCGTCAAAATTATAGATCTTGCTCGCCAAATTATTATGCTTGCCGGACTAAGACCGGACGAAGATGTAAAGATAGAAATAACTGGTCTCAGGCCCGGTGAAAAACTCTCTGAAGAGCTTTTACACGAGTCTGAAAAATTAATTGCTACGGGCCATCCCGCAATCCTCCTTGCTGCACCACGAGGGTCCGATACAGAAGTTTTAAAAAAAGAAATAGATAATCTAACAAACAGCGCACACGAGGCTACACATAAAGAGGTAAGAGCAATAATCTCCCGGTTAGTACCCGAATTTCAGTCGACAGAAAATAATAAGGGATAATAAGAGGGTCCGCGCATTAGCGATATTATAGGGAGAAACATAAATGAAAGACGTCGGTCCAATTATTCGACGGGCACTAATATCTGTATCAGACAAATCAGGTCTCATTGACTTTGCTCAATTTCTTGCCGAAAGAGATGTGGAAATTATATCTACTGGCGGCACCGCGAAGACAATACAAGATGCAGGGCTGAATATAACGGAGGCGAGCCAGCACACCGGTTTTCCGGAAATACTTGAGGGTCGAGTAAAGACACTACATCCACTAATACACGGCGGGATCCTGGCCCGCCGTGATGAGACGCTCCATTTGGAAGCGATGGAAAAACACTCGATAGAACCTATCGATTTAGTAGTCGTTAACCTATATCCGTTCGAGAAAGCAGTCTCCTCGGGTGCAGATTTCAACACGTGCCTCGAAAATGTTGATATTGGTGGACCGGCAATGATACGGTCCGCAGCCAAAAACCACGAGAGCGTGACCGTGGTTACGGATTCTGTTGACTACGACGCCGTCAAAGACGACATGTTAGCTAATAACGGCGCAACAAGTTTCGATTTGCGCCGTCAACTCGCGGGGATCGCGTTTGCGCGCACTGCAGATTACGACAGTGCCATTAGTCAGTGGTTTGAGGTACAGAATAAGGAATCTTTTCCAAGACGTTTTTCAATTTCTGGTCATCGACAACAAACCCTTCGGTACGGAGAAAACCCTCACCAAACTGCTGCTTTCTATTCCACTGGAAAAGACCGTTTTGGCATAGCCACCGCAGTCCAGCTGCAGGGTAAAGAACTCAGCTATAACAATCTCAATGATACGGACGCTGCGTTCGAACTTGTCGCAGAATTTGATTCACCCACGGTTGCCATTATCAAACATGCAAATCCATGCGGTGTTGCCATTGGCAACACCCTAGCAGAGGCTTATGCGTCAGCGGTGAAATGCGATCAGGTAAGTGCGTTTGGGGGAATTATTGCAGTCAACCGGTCCTTAGATAATGCTATGGCAAAGGCGGTAAAGGATTTATTTATAGAGGTCATAATAGCACCCAAAGTTACACCGGATGCGTTGAGAATTTTGAGCTCAAAATCGGGGTTGCGTGTTCTAGAAACCGGAGGCATGCCAGACCCCGCAGATCGGACCCTTACAGCAAAACCTTTAGCCAGTGGCTTTCTTTTACAAGACCGTGATTTTGGGCGCATAGGGGCGGATGAGCTAAAAGTTGTCAGCAAACGGAAACCAACCCCACAAGAAACCTCCGATATGCTGTTCGCGTTTTGCGTCTGCAAACACGTGAAATCTAATGCGATCGTCTACGCGAAGGATGGAGCAACGGTTGGGATCGGAGCGGGCCAAATGAGCCGTGTTGATTCTTCGCGTATTGCTGTACGAAAATCAATGGATGCAGCGCAAGCACTCGGTGAAACGGAGGCGAGGGTGCGAGGGTCCATAGTTGCTTCGGATGCGTTTTTCCCATTTGCCGATGGACTAATAGTCGCAGCAGAAGAAGGGGCCACTGCGGTAATTCAGCCAGGTGGATCAATCCGTGACCAAGAAGTTATTGACGCTGCCGACCATGCAAACCTCGCCATGGTTTTTACTGGAATGCGACATTTTCGCCATTAATTAATAGATCACTTACTCTGAGAGTCGTACCTTCCAGAACACTACAACTAGGCCACCAGCGATAAGGACCAACACAGTTACCATTCCTATCCGCTGCGACCCTGATGCCAAGGTAACAAATCCTAAAATGAGGGGGCCCACAAAAGCTGTAGCCTTGCCCGAAAGAGCATATAATCCAAACATTTCTGTCTGCAGGCTAACAGGGGCTAGGTGTACCATAAGGGACCTGCTAGCCGACTGCGCCGGGCCCATGAAAAGCCCTAATAATAACCCGATAATCCAAAACCACAGCTTCGACTCAATTATCAATAAAGGAATGCCAAGGGCCACCAAACCCGACAGTGCCAGTAAGACAATATTTCTAGCGCCTAACTTGTCATCCAACCAAGCAAAGCCGATTGCCCCTAACCCCGCGGAAACATTTAACGCAACCCCAAACTCCATTACTTCGGCAATACCCATTCCAAAGGTACCGGCCGCGTAGATGCCCCCGAAAACAAACATCGTATTCATACCGTCAACATAAAGAAGACGTGCAAGAAAAAACCAGGCTATGTGTCGATATTCCCGTATATTTCTAATCGTGTTCAGCAGAGAACGTGTGCCAGCACGCAATGCATCATATAAAGGAACATTGCCCTGAATAGGTTCCCGTACAAAAACGAATAAAGGCAGCGAAAAGATGGCGAACCAGAGCGCCACTATAGGACCAACAACACGGACGTGCTCTGCACTTTCCGCATCTAGCCCTAATGGCGGTGGATTCCCCTGAACAAATATAAATAAACTAATAAGAAGACAGCAGAGGCCACCTCCGTAACCCATCCCCCATCCCCATCCGGATAGGCGACCAGTCAATTGGCGTGGCGCAATAGCGGGAAGCAACGCATTATAAAATACCTGCCCCACTTCAAACCCAATGTTGGCAACGGCAAACGCTATAAGGGCCCAAACCACATAATCAACTTCTGGGCGAACAAACCAAAGCACACCCGCAGAAAAGATCGTAATAAGGGAGAAAAGGCCCAGCCAGACTTTGCGTTGGCCCATTTTGCCGCTTATAGCACCAAGGAATGGGCTCAAAAGCGCAATTATCAAACCGGAAATGGAGACCGCTAGACCCCATTGCGCGGTTCCCGTTACCTCATCCTGAGCAACATTTGTTACAAAATAAGTTGAGAAAACAAACGTAACAATTACTGTAGGAAATGCGGAATTTGCCCAGTCAAATAGACACCAAGAAAACCGGCTTTTCTTATCATGGTTTATCGTAATTTTGGATGGTTTCATTATCGTTAATCGATTATAGAAAAACCAGACCGGGACAAATGTCGCATTCTACTTCCACAAGTTTTGTAAAATAGCTAGTATTTAACAACAAAATACAAATGAGGTGCGTTAATGGCCTACACATTGCAAGAATTTTGTTCGGAAATACATAATATCTTGACGGCAGAAAATAATTCTGCGGCACGCGAAAAGGTTCGTCAAAAGTTGGAACAGCTTTTAGCTAATAAAGAGTTCGTAGCGCAGTTTTGTGGGCCAGAAAAAGAGCCTGGTGTGTACAAACTTAACGAAGACCCGAACACGGGTGCAGTAGTACTCTCCCACGTCATGGGCGAGGGAACGCTCTCGCCGCCACACGACCATGGTGCGTCTTGGGCAATTTACGGTCAGGCTACCGAACATACGGTCATGCGCGAATGGGACCGAACCGATAATGGTACTGACGACCAAAATATTTCGCTCGAACAAACTAAGGAATACCGCCTAGACCCGGGAGAAGTAGGTTTATTTGATGTTGGCAAGATCCATTCTATAGAATATCCGGATAATGCCCGTTTCGTACGCGTGACTGGGGTCGATTTAGATGGAATTGACCGTACGGCGTACAATCTTAAGCATGGTGTCGCGAAAACAATTAGGGCGGAGAGTGCCGACCGCGCTTAACCAACAGCGCATCTTTAAAGGTGAGCTTCGGGCTTCAAATTCAGGCCTTTGTAAGACCTCGCAGGTTGCCTGAAACAACAGACAACATCACAAGATCCGGGCGATCTACCACTTTTAATTGTCCAACTAGGTTGCGGACTCGGACAACATCCTCGTTGCGCGTCGCTTCCCACGACTCTACCAGATCGTTGCCTACACCAGCTTTTCTGCCATAGTTCACAACCTTTTCGGTCAGTTTAGCCTGAGAGGCGTATAATTCGTCAGTAATGGAAGCGATAGACATTGACTGCCATTCATTCTCGCTAACAATCGAGTTGAGTTTTTCATGGTAGAAATCAAAGCCGTAGCGATCACCTAAATTAAAGTAGACTTTTGCGGCATCCGTAATCCCAACACTAGTGGCCTCAACAATGCTAACAATGTCGCATGCCGCGAATAAATAACTCGTTTGTGCCACACCTAAAGCTAATTTCACTGGAACATTTTTGTCAGTATAAGCAATCGTGCGTTTCTCGATATTCTTTTTAATTTCTTCGGAAAGGTAATTAGCGATGGATCTATCCAATAAACTCACCCCAGGTCCAAAGGTAGCCACAATATTAGCTACGTCCGCGCCATTATCTTGGTTTTTTATAAACCATTTCGTCCCTCGCCTCGCGAGTTGAAAAATCTGTAGGTGCAGGTCTGTTTGAATATCCGCCGTTACTTTATTATCTAGCGCTTCGATAGCGGCCCAGTATTTCTTTAACCCAAACACCCTACGAGTCATCAAATAAGACCGAACAATAGTATCGAGCCTAGCGGTGGTTTCATAAGCTAATTCGTTTATAAATGTTGGGCCCATCCGATTTACGAGGCTATTCGTGATATAGGTCGCGCTAATTTCTCGGCGCAATGGATGAAAGGCCAGGGATCGTTCATATTTTTGTGTTAATTTTGGTGGAAAATAAAGACCAATGTCTCGGACCAACCAAGGATCATCTGGGAGGGTGGTATGGAGAAGGTCCTCATACAACGTCATTTTTGCGTAGGCCAAGAGTACCGACATTTCCGGTCGGGTTAGCCTGGCGCGTTGTCTTTTACGTTCTTCAAGTTCATCCTCTCCGGGTAGAAACTCGATTTGCCGCTCCAATTTACCCTTACGTTCAAGCGTTTTAATCAAACGGGCGGCCTCATCCAAAAAACCGGTGCCAAAAGCTTGTAAATTGCTAAGGGCCATAGATTGTCGATAGTTATCCTGTAAAACGTGCTTAGAAACATTTTCGGTCATCTGACCCAAAAGAAGATCCCGGTCTTTTCTTGTCAGTTTTTTGTCGGCAACTAACTCCCGTAGTAGAATTTTAATATTCACTTCTTGATCCGAAGAAGCCACGCCAGCTGAATTATCAATAAAGTCTGTATTAACGTGGCCACCTTTCAGGGAATATTCAATACGTCCGTACTGGGTTAGTCCGAGATTTGCGCCCTCACCTATTACCCTGCATCGCAATTGCCGGCCGTCAATGCGGATAGCGTCGTTTCTGCGGTCTCCGACCGCAGTATGGGCCTCCTGAGAAGACTTAATGTATGTCCCAATGCCTCCAAGCCATAACAAATCAGATTTACAACTGATAATTGCCTTAATCAATTCGTCAGGATTTATTGAGTTTTTATCCGATAGTTCAAAAAGTTCTTGGATTTCCGGTGTCAGTTTAATCGATTTAATTGAACGATCAAAAACTCCACCGCCCTCTGAGATCAAGGCTTTGTTGTACGCAATCCATTCACCATCTTTTATTCTAAATAAACGTTTTCGCTCCTTCCAACTGATAGCGGAATCAGGGTCTGGATCAATAAATATATGTTTATGATTAAAGGCAGCTATTAGTTTTATTTTTTTTGACAAAAGCATGCCGTTACCAAATACATCGCCGGACATATCGCCGACGCCCACTACAGAAAATTCGTCTGTCTCGGTATTGATCCCAATTTCACGAAAATGACGTTTTACCGACTCCCAAGCACCGCGCGCTGTAATACCCATTTTCTTATGGTCGTAGCCAGCAGAGCCGCCCGACGCGAAAGCGTCGTCCAACCAAAACCCATATTGAAGAGCGAGATCGTTAGCTATATCAGAAAATGTCGCCGTTCCCTTGTCAGCCGCAACGACAAGATATGGATCTTCACCATCCAGACAAACAACTTCACGTGGGCGGACAATCTTAGAAGAGACTATATTATCAGTAATGTCGAGCATTCCGCTGATAAGTATTTTGTAGCAGGCTATTCCTTCGGCTAAAAACGCCTCTCTACTCGAATTGATTGGGGGCTGTTTTAAAATAAACCCACCCTTCGCGCCAACTGGCACTATTACAGCATTTTTGGTCATTTGAGATTTCATCAAGTCCAGAGTTTCGGCCCGATAATCTTCCATCCGATCGGACCACCGGATCCCTCCACGGGCTACTTTTCCACCTCGCAAATGGATGCCTTCCATTCGCGGGGAATATACGAATATTTCGGATTTTGGTGTAGGCGAAGGTAAGCCCGCTATCTGAGGACTATCAAACTTTATTGAAATATAGTTTTTGGGATCCCCATTTTCTGCCTTCTGAAAGAAGTTAGTCCGGAGCGTCACATCAATGAGATTAAAGTAGTGTCGCAAAATTCTATCATCATCAATATTTAATACGCTATCTAGCGCCCTTATGATCCGTCGTTTCAACAATCGTACAGAAGATTTTTTTTCTTTGAGACCTGGATCAAATTTTTTTTCAAACAGCAAAACTAAGTCTCGCGCTATTTTGTTATTCTTAGAAAGCGTTTGTGCCATATGATCTAAGGTGAAGGGTGTCATTATCTGTCGTAGATACTTGCCGTAGCTTCGCAATAAAACCACCTGCCGCCAGCCCAATCCCCCAAAACAAACTAAGCTATTGAGCGGGTCATTTTCAGCTTTTCCCTCCCACACCTTTAGGAATGTCTCTTCAAACATCCGCTTAATCGACGTAACACCAATTATGCAATCACGGTTTGAAATCATACCAAAATCGTGCTTCCAGACGACTTGGCCATCGTTCAACTGAATCACATAAGGTATTTCATCAATAACTTTCAAACCCATATTTTCGAGCATGGGAAGTACGTCGGATAGAGGTAGTGCACTACCAGCGTGAAACACCTGGAAACGAACGGAAGACTGTCCCAACCCCCGAGGCCGGTAAAGATTCATCGATAAGTCTTCTGTGCCCCGTATCTTTTCGATTTTCTTTATATCGCTAACTACTTCTGGAATTTTGAACGTTTCACGATAAGACGTTGGAAAAGAACAGGAAAAGTCGTCTGCTGTGGCCAAACCCGCACTTGCACCACGTTCCCTTACTAATGCTCGTTCTAGCTTTCGTCTCCAGCGAGACAAATCATTTTTATTTTTTAATGGGGTATTATGCACGGATTTCCCGGGATGCTGCGGGTGATCTGTGCTGCGTTGGTCAGCAGGTCCTATTGTGTTGCGTTTATTCACACGAGTCATTTTTAGAACAAAAACGCACGCTATAGAAATGCGTTGCGAGAATAAGCACAATAACGAGATCGGACGGATAAAGCATTAGCTATTCTTGCTAGTGTTATAGCAACGTGGGATTTACGATCATGGTATTTTGAAACAACCGCCAATCTCCCGAGCCACCGCACGAAAAAGACCGCCCGATTTTTTCGGCCAGAAATCGCACTGATCATAGTGTGGGGCCTGGAATTACTATTTTTAGCATGGATGCCACCTTTTCTAGAGGCGTTGGCGGCCTGGCTCATGATTTTGTATCTACTCCTAAATATACCACTTATACGGGGCGAAAACATCATCCTTGGCCTTTTAATCCGGATTTCTGCTGCACTAATAACGGCATATTCGAGGAATTGGGTGGCTTCAGTCTTTGCCACTCAAAAAATACCGGGAGTGTCGGCGTGGCAAATCATGAGCATAGGAATAGTTTTAGCCGGCCTGGGCTAGTCGTTGCACATCTCATGTTTGCTGGTTCAGTTCGTCTTAGTGATCTTCGACGTGCTCTATGGGGGTTTATACCTTGCCTCCCTCCTGTAATAATATGCGGGCTCCTTATTGTTAGCTTTTCCGCCGGTATAGGCTTTAGTTCTTTGGAGGCGCTCATAGCAACCGTTCCGCTCATAACCGTTATAGCTTTAGTTTCGTCTAAAACATCGAACGTCAAAAAGGCTATCAGAGATACATGGCGTGGCAGTCAAACCATAAGTAACGAAATAATTATAGTGACAATGGCATTAATATTAGGCCGTGTGCTCGAGGCGGGTATCGGTGACGCGGGTATTGGAGATTCATTAAGCGGACTTAAATTGCCCAGCTGGTTTGTGATCGGTTGTGTAATTGCGATGATTACAACGGCATCCCTTGTGGGAATCACAGCGGTTTCAACGGCGACCGCGAGTAACATGTTCGCGGTTCCCCTGAGTAAATTAGCCTTCGGGCCAAATTTACTCTTTGTTGCCGTTTTTGGGTCAATGGCGGTTATTTGTATTTTAGCTGCAAATATATTTTTATTTACTTAAATGGCTTTCACGCTATGCAAGTAGTTAAATATCATCCGAGGGCTCCGCAGTGGCCCCTGAGCAAAACGTTAATTCTAATACTTAAACACGCCAGGTACATATGAACTTCGAGATTCCAAGACTTATTTACCAAGAAGAGCATGAAATATTCCGGACCTCCGTTTCCAAGTTCCTTATGGAACAAGTGCTCCCAAAATACGAGGTTTGGGAAGATGCCGGAAAAACACCCAAAGACATATGGCACCGCGCCGGTGATCTCGGAATATTAGGAACCAGTATTCCGGAAGAATACAATGGTATGGGAGGGGACTTTCTTTTCGACTCTATCGTTATCGAGGAACTTGGTCGTTATTTTATCTCAGCTCCCGCATGGGATATGCATGCTTACATCATTGTTCCGTTTCTTACGAAACACTGCTCCCACGAACAGAAAGAAGCATGGCTGCCAAAGATGGCCTCGGGCCAATATATCTCCGCCATTGGACTTACGGAACCAGCCGGCGGTAGCGATTTAAAAGAGCTTAAAACCAGCGCGAAGCGTAACGACGATAAATATATTATCGACGGTACAAAAACATTTATAACCAATGGTCATATTGCTAACCGAATTCTCCTGGCCGCCAAAACTGCTCCTGATATTGGCGCGCGGGGAATAACGCTATTTTGGGTCGATTTAGAATCGAAGGGGGTTACAAGGGGTCGAAACTTAAAAAAAATAGGAAATAAAGCACAGGACACGGCAGAACTATTTTTTGACCATGTTGAAGTTCCTGTCGAGAACCGTCTTGGAGGCGAGAATGATGGTTGGCGCATTTTGATGGAAGGCTTAGCACGCGAGCGGCTTGTCGTGGCTGTCCGGTCCATGGTTCTCGCTGAAGCAGCCGTTGACCAGACCATTGAATATGTTAAGGGTCGCAAAGCATTTGGTCAGACAGTGTTTGATTTCCAAAATACCAAGTTCAAACTTGCCGAAATGGTGTCAGAGGTTGAGGCTTTGCGGCCCTTTGTCGACCAGTGCATTAGACTTCACGTCACGGATGAGGTTAGCCCCGAGCTTGCAGCAAAGGCGAAACTAAGAACAACGGAACTCGCTGACCATGTGTTGGATGAATGTGTTCAACTGCATGGAGGGTACGGTTATATGTGGGAATATCCGGTTGGTCGAGCATGGGCGGACGCAAGGGTGCACAGAATATACGCAGGCACTAATGAGGTAATGAAACACATTATCTCCCGTGCATTATAATTTATATGAGGCGATC
>JAYZFO010000006.1:0-75096 GCA_036336685.1 Pseudomonadota bacterium | reverse complement strand
GGGTGGGTGGTCCACCATAGATAAGCAAGTCTGTTCCAGGGCATTTGAGTTTATCTTGACGGGATCAGGCCGATACCGGGGGCGGTTGAGGCCATTTTTTTTGCCCAAAATTTAAATCATAACGATGAAGGTCTGACGGCTATAGTCTCGTTAGATCGCTTCTTTGCGTTTTAATATAATTGGCTCGTTAGAGCATCTGTTCCAGTTCGGCCAGAAGATAGGGCCGAAACCGTTCGTAATGCTCTATCATCGGGAAATGGCCAATATCTTTCATCACAGTGTATCTGCAGCCAGAAATAACATCGGCGGCTTCTTTAGTCATTTCGGGAGTGGCGGAGTAGTCATACTCACCAGTTAAGAGTGATACTTTGCATCGGTTTGTATCAATTCTTTTTATATTCTCCCGCGCGTCCCAGTCTTCGCAGTAGTAATATACGTCGCCCTTGTATACGCCCGGGCCCGATTGACTATAATACCACCAGTTTTCTCGACATCCTTCTTCTGGGGACGAAGGAGCGTTGAGACCATACGTGTAACAAGCTGCGAGTTCTCCACCGTGTATTGCGGGATGATGCAGAAAGTCGTTGTCGCGCCCCTCTGCGAATGCTGTGCTCTCAAGTCCAATAATACCTGTAACATGATCTTGGTAATCCGCGGCGATCTGCAGCGTCACAGCGCCGCCCATCGAGCAGCCCAATACAATCGGGTTTGCCGCGCTAACGGCAGTCCAAAAATCATGAATAAGATTTGTATATACTGTAGTCGTTAGTTGGTACTTTTCTAACCACCATTTGTCAGGGGGGTTTGAGCGTCCGTGGAAAGGAAGGTCGAAAGCGATAACCCGGCATCGATCGGTAATCTCAGTATCATTGAGGATGTGGCGAAATTGGCGGCTATCGGTACCAGCTGTATGCAGACATAGTAGGGGAATACCCTCCCCGGCTTCTTCATAAAAAATACGATAGTCGCGGCCAAGGCTGTTTATTCGCACGTAACGGCCAACAATAGGCTCATGTGCGGGGTCACGTTGCTGCATTAAGCGGCTCCATTTCTTTTAGGATGTTCATCATCCGGTGAAGCGCTCGGGCATTTTGCATAGTAACTAATGTATTACCATCAAGCTCAAAGTCATCAACTCTCATAAGCATCGCAAAAAAATCATGATACAGCGGCGGGGGATTTTCGCTAATAAATTTGTTCCACACCGACATTGGTGCTCGCAGCGTGAAAGCTACGGGACGATCAAATTTTGGGTTTTGTTCTATAGCCGTGATTTTCCCCTTGTTTACGGAAACGAGAAAATCCTTATCTTCGAAAGAAATTTTGAAGTCCGTCGAAAACCAATCGCCAATAACCTTCATTTCTGGGTCAGTGTTAACTGCATTTTGATATTTTTTCATCCAACTTATGCTAGGTTTTGCCATCATCCCCTCATAAATAGAGATCCCGGCAAAAGCCGGGATCTCGACAATGGTTGTCTTCCATTTTAGAGCGTGTGCTCTAAATAGAAGCTTAGGAAAAAGTTATTACTCTAAGAACTTTTTCAACCCTGCTTCCAGTTCCATCCCACGCGTTGCCACAACTGCTTTTTTCATCAATTCATAGGTGGGTTTTGTTTTCGGATCATTTCCGAGAATTTCATCGCCAATTGTAGAAGTTAACTGACGTAATTTTTTCTGGTCAGCTGCCGGCAGTCTGTAAACGGTTCCGACTTTTGCCCAATCTTTTTCTGCCTGCCGCGTCATATCATTGCCCCATCGAGCGGCATGAATGGTCGAGAGTTTGCCGGCTGTAACAATCATTTTGTTAAGATCGGCAGGAAGCGTTTTAAGCCAGGCAATGCTGAGAGCCTGCCAACACAAGATTTGGCCTTGTTGGGTCAAAGTCACGTGCTTAGCAGCTGTGTAGAACTTGGATGGGTACATCACGATAATTCCACTCCGCACTCCGTCTACAACGTTCCGTTGCATTGCGGGTAGTACTTCGGAGTATGGCATTGGCACCCCGGTCGCACCCATTTTTGCCATTACGGCCCGCTCTAGAGGTGTCGCAAGGACTCGGATTTTCCGGCCTCTCATGTCTGCAAGCGTTTTAAACGGCTTTACTGTTGCGACGGAGGTGTCTCCCGCAGACCACAAAACATTCCCGATGACGCCGGCTTTTTGTGCAAGGGTTCGAAAATGATCCCGCACTAATGGGTGATTAACGGCGAGGCTCTGATGGTGAATACTGTCAAAAAGACCTGGGGTGTCGACCACCATCAGTCCCTTGTTGATCCCTAGAAAAAATCCAGGCGGAATATGGAAAGCTTCTTGCGTTCCAAGCTGAACCCCTTCGATCTGGCGCGGAATTTTACCCAATTGCGCCGCAGGATAAACTTTAACCTTAATCCGTCCATTGGACTTTTCTTCAAGATATTTTTTCTGCCAGTTTGCCAAAAGATGATTCGAGTCGTTAATCGTAACGAAACCAATCTTCATCGTATAAGTTTTTGCAACGGCACTACCAGCAAAGCACAAAGTACCCGCTAAAAGCGCAGCTAATGGTGTTAAAATTCGTTTCACAGTGTCTCTCCCTATTTGCACTTGATAAACAAAAATTCCGGGAACTAGTCCCCCACTTACAATAAAGCTCTGTTAAACTAGCATAGGCACCAAGCCCCCTGCAAACCGGCTTTGCCCGTCCTTGTTTCTGCACTACTCTTTCGTCTTTTTATACTCAATCTCTAACACCCTTACCTCGCTATCGGAAACATTGACCGCATTGTGTTCAACGGGTGCAGACCACGCCACCGCTCGACCATTTTCATATTCCACGCGGGTTTCTGTGCCATCCGACCCTTGAAGTAATAGTGTTCCGCCAGACTGTTGAATTGTGACATAGTCCCATTCATGTTTATGCCAGCCGGTTTGGTTCTTAGGGGCGAACGTCCATCGAGTTATTCTAGTGTGTTCGCTTTCAAGAAGCGTTTCATGATCGGCGAGCTCCGCATTGGGCAGCTCAGCAGCGGTTTTGCGGTCAAGGTGTTCGGACATTTGACACTCCTCTTTGTTATTCTAGCCAAAAGAACAAGGCACCGTCTAGAATTCAATAATGTATCCGTTTTCTAACCGCACTTTTATTTCGCTGGTATTTGATCGACGATTTCGGGCGATTTTCCTATTTGGTATTGCAAGCGGTCTACCGTCATCTTTGGTATTTGCTACGTTGTCAATATGGCTTCGCGAAGAGGGAATATCCCGGACGTCCATAGGTCTAATAGGAGCTGCTGCAACACCCTACGCCATAAATTTCTTATGGGCGCCATTATTGGATCGCTTCCGTTGGGGGAGGTTGACCGGGAAGTTGGGGCAACGACGCTCCTGGATTCTCATCTGCCAAATCATTTTAGTGCCTAGCGTGGTTGTAATGGGTTTTTGTGATCCAAAGCACGCCCTAACAACGCTTGGCGCCTGTGCCTTCCTCGTTTCTTTCGTTTCAGCGACGCAAGATGTGGCGATTGATGCCTATCGTATTGAAATCTTGAGACCTGATGAATATGGCGCGGGAGCAGCGACGGCTATTTATGGATGGCACAGCGGAGCATTTCTCACAGGTGCGGGCGCACTTTATATTGCAGCGTATGGGGGCTGGATGATCGCTTATATTGTGGCGGGGTGCATAATTTGCGTAGTCGCTGTGGGTACCTTTTTAGCACAGGAACCCGAGCATCCAAAAAAAATGAACGAAGTCACTTCAGGTGTCCGGAATTGGTTTATAACGGCAGTTATTTCGCCGATAGGCGACGTATTCGCCCGTTTGGGTTGGATGGTAATACTCGTGTTTGGCCTCATTGTTTTTTATAAATTTGGTGATGCAATGTTAGGCAGGATGGCCGGCGTTTTTTACGTTGATCTGGGTTTTAGCAAAATATAAATAGCTAATTACAGTAAGTCTATTGGACTATTTGCAACGTTGTTAGGCGTTGGCGTGGGTGGTTGGGTTTGTACCCGGGTGGGAGTTATCAGGGCAATGTATTTAGGCGCTGCATTAATGATGGTCACCAATTTATCGTTTGGGTTGCTTGCGCACACAGGTAAGGATTTTGGTTTTTTAGCAGGTGTTGTATTTTTTGATAATTTGACGGGCGGCGTCGCAACGACAGCATTTGTCGCTTACCTCTCGGGCCTGTGTAACGTGGCATTTACCGCAACACAATATGCTCTTTTTGCATCCCTCGGAAACTTTGCACGTATTCAGTTGGGGTCAATTTCGGGTTGGGCTGTTGATGTCCTCTCAGGTGAATGGTCACTCTTTTTCGTACTAGTGGCCGTGACGTCCATTCCCTCAATCTTCCTGCTTTGGTTCCTCACAAAACGACAAACACAAAAATTTAATAAAAACCAATTACGGTAATAATTTTTCAAGGCGCTCGCGTACTACTGTTTCAGGTATAAGTGACATTTTGTCTCCACCGAAATCTTGGGCGCGGATAATTTCTAGCTGTGAAGTGCTTGGCGCAAATTTTTCTGGGGAAGTGGGACCAAATAACGAAACAAGGGGTGTATCGGCAGCTGCCAATATATGGCCAACACCGGCATCGTTAGCGACTGCCGCACTCAAATGCCGAGCAATTGCAATCGACAGAATTGGTGATTTCAAATATCCAGCGTTTAATTCTTCTTCGGGTAAGATAGCGTCCGGGATAGCAGAACTAATCTCTTTCGCAAGTGCTGCCTCACCTGGCCCTAGAATGACTACTGGAGTTTGACCTCTGGCGGTGATCGACTGACCCACAGAAATATATCGATCAAGCGGCCACCGCTTTTGTTGTCCTCCCGCCCCTGGGGCCAAACCAACATAAACGTGGCCGGGTGGCAGAATCTTAATTGCTTTATGCTCCGCATCGTTGTGCTTGGCGAGCGCTGGCCCCGACGGGGGAATATCACCATAAGCCAATGACACCAGTTCCATTAACTGGGCGACCATCCCTTTGGGGCGGGTCCAAGGCTTGGCAGGTTTTAGATCGGATAATAAAAAATTAGCGGTTCCAGAGACAAACACGTTATGGCGAATGCGACGGACTAAAAGACTACGCCCGACGCTACGTTGCGTGTCTATCAGAAGGTCAAAATGTCGCCCTTTGAGAGGCGGTGAGAGTAGGTGTTGAAACACTGAGTAAAGGCCCGCTTCCTCTATAGTTTCGTCGATTAGTCCAGCAACTAATGGCGCAACTTCATGAGCGAAAGCGGTTTTGTGGGTCCCTGCTATCCATGTCACCTGTGCGGCTGGCCAAGCTCCTCTCAGTGCCCGGACGAACGGTAGCTTCATTATTGCATCACCGACTAAGTCGCCGCCCACATACACGGCGATAGTTTTGGGTGTCGAAATAATTGTCATGGTTAAATTATGATAGGGGATTCCTTATATATAAAGCAGATATACCTTTTATGAGAAAAAAGATGTTGAACCCGAGTAGGACAGGAGTTACAAGACCCCAGTTTTTAAGTACCCCTCTCATTGGAGAATATTAGTTGGTAATTAAAAATCCCCTAATGCAACTTTTCGGCCAATCGCCGTTTAAGCCTCTCCAAGACCATTTTAAAACTGTTTTAGAAGCGGCGAATGAAGTGCCAGGATTGTTACTTGCCGCGCAAGATAATACGTCTAATGGCGTTGGGGAAAGTCGTGATCGGATTTACGCCCTTGAAAACGAGGCCGACTCAATAAAAAACGAGTTAAGATCCCATCTTCCTAAAACAATGTACCTCCCCGTAGATCGACGCGAGCTCCTGGTCATATTGGACCTGCAGGATTCGATAGCAGATACGGCACAGGATATTGCTGGAATGATGGTGGTCCGCGACATGAAGTTGCCCGATTTAATGCATGCACCACTCATGGATCTTACCAACAGGTGTGTGGATGCCTGCAATCAATTAGGCAGTATAATGGAAGAGATGGATCAGCTTGTCAGTGTTGGCTTTCGAGGCCCTGAGGCGGACAAAGTCATGTATATGATCGACGAGCTTAACAAAATCGAAACCGAAACCGATAGACACGCGGTTAACCTGATGAAAATTCTTTTCGAACACGAAGAGGAAATAGGAGCAGTGTCAACTATTATGTGGGATCGAGTAATCCACTGGATTGGTGATTTAGCTAATTTTGCAGAACGTGCTGGAAATCGGCACCGGCTCTTGCTTGCTCGTTAAGCTCCCTTTTTTTGGTACAAGAAATTGATTGATTGAATGGAACTCATTGCTCTTCATGGATCTACGCTCTTAATTCTTGCAATAATATTTGGCGTTTTTATGACCTGGGGTATTGGTGCGAACGATGTTGCCAATGCGTTAGGTACGTCTGTAGGGTCTGGCGCGCTAACCGTAAAGACAGCGATTATCGTTGCGGCAATATTTGAATTTGCCGGCGCGAGCCTTGCCGGTAGTAGTGTTACTAAAACAATTCGTAAAGGTATTATTGATCCGGAGTTAATATCCGACAGTCCTGAACTGCTTATCTTTGGAATGCTTGCGGCACTCCTCGCCGCTGGGTGCTGGCTTGCACTCGCATCAACCCGTGGTTGGCCGGTTTCCACTACCCATTCTATCGTTGGTGCTATTGTTGGTTTTGCGGTCGCCGGTATTGGCGTTGAGGCCGTCAACTGGAGCAAGATAAGCCAAATTGTGGCAAGCTGGGTCGTTTCGCCCGTTCTCGGCGGGGGGATAGCCTTTGTGTTGATGCTTAGTATACAGAGGCTAATTTTAAAATCGGATAATCCGTTTTTTAGTGCGGTGCGATATGCACCTTACTACCTTTTTCTAGTCGGCTTTGTGATATCACTTGTGACTATTTTTAAGGGTTTAAAACATCTCGATATAGATCTTAATGGCATAGAAAGCACCGCGGTGGCGGCAGCAATTGGCCTAATTACTGCCTTAATTGGAAAGCGTGCCGTTGGGCGCGCGACAGCCAATGAAAATTTTGGCGCAGACGACATGACGGCCGGCGTTGAGAGAGTGTTCGCACCCATGATTGTATTTACTGCTTGCGCGATGGCATTCGCACACGGTTCAAATGATGTTGCGAACGGTGTCGGACCATTGGCTGCTGTGTACGGATTAATTCAAACCGGTGGCGAAGTGGCCCAGCACCTGCCAATGCCTACGTGGATTTTAGCACTCGGAGGGGCTGGAATAGTGTTAGGCCTTGCTACATACGGCTACAGAGTAATGCGCACGATTGGTAGCCGAATAACGTCTCTAACGCCCACTAGTGGTTTTTGTGCTACTGTCAGTGCTGCCCTCACGGTTGTGATTGCCTCGCGGACAGCGATGCCGGTGTCTACAACCCACATTGCGGTTGGAGCAGTTATGGGCGTTGGGCTCGCCCGCGGCATTGCGGCGCTCGATCTCCGGGTAATCGGGAGTATATTTCTTTCTTGGATTGTAACTTTACCGGCGGGCGGTTTTCTCGCTGCGGCATTTTTCTTTATGCTTAAGGGTATATTTACATGACTAGTTTTTTATAGCACTGCAGTTCCGGCGTCACTCCTTGGGGTCTAGAACCGAAAATCGTTCACCAGGCGCAATTTTTACTTGGTAATGGGGGCCGTGTTTCCTTTTGCTTTCAGAATATTTTTGAACTGATTCTCCGTGCGAGCCGCTCATTGTGTTACTTTTGTTATGTGAAAGATGTTGCCAAGATATCCTCTGTGACCGATTTGCCGCCTAACTCCATTAAAAGTCCATCGGTGGCCCTAAGTACGCCTGTTACGCCCATGATGGCACAATATCATGAAATAAAGAATTCAAATCCCGACGCTTTGCTTTTCTTTCGGATGGGCGATTTTTACGAAATGTTTTTCACTGATGCTGAACAAGCGGCTGAAGCATTAGACATTACGCTTACAAAGCGGGGCAAACATGACGGTGTTGATGTTCCTATGTGCGGTGTACCTGTCCACGCGGCAGAATCGTATCTAGCGCGTTTAATACAAAAAGGCTTTCGGGTGGCTGTTTGCGAGCAAACCGAAGATCCGTCGGAAGCAAAGAAGCGTGGCCCAAAATCGATCGTAAGGCGAGAGGTCGTGCGTTTGGTTACCCCGGGCACTATAACGGAAGACAATCTTCTCGATGCGCGATCTAACAACTACTTGGCGGCGGTTTCCGAAGTGCGCGGTGATTTAGGCCTCGCTTGGGTTGATATGTCGACGGGCTCATTTTATTCGCAAACTCTAAAAGAAGAAGGATTGGCCGCGGCGTTGGCGCAAATTTCTCCAGAGGAGTTACTGTTATCTGAAAAGCTCGCGAGCCGACCTGAATATATGGGGGTTTTTTGTGAGCTGTGTGACGGTCTAACAATCCGGGCGAATAACTACTTTGACAGTGCATCTGCAAGGCGAGAGCTAGAAATTTTATACTCCGTCAAAACCATAGATGCTTTTGGTGATTTTGGACGCGCCGAGGTTTCAGCGTGTGGTGCAATAGTCACATATATAAAGTTGACCCAAAAAGGTCGGATGCCCCCGCTCCGGCGACCACAGAGAGTTTGCAGAGAAGACACCTTGGAGATAGATCCTGCTACACGGGTTAATCTTGAATTAACCAGGACGACAACCGGCGCCTATGAGGGATCACTATTATCTGTGATTGATAGAACGGTATCAGCCGTTGGCGGAAGGCTACTGGCTGCTCGATTGTCGGCGCCGCTAACTGATGTTGCAAATATTAGGGCTCGGCATGACACTGTGTCGTGGTTTATCGATCAAACTTTGTGTCGTGAAGACGTCCGGTCTTTTTTACGCGAAGCGTCAGATATTGAGCGTGCTGAAACGCGCCTCACACTGGGTCGGGGAGGCCCCCGAGATATTTCCGCAATACGAAGCGGGTTGGAGGTGGGACGCAAAATATTTTCGATTTTGACGGAGGCTGGCGAAACACCCTCGGAAATAACTGAGGCACGAAAGCACTTAACCCTGGAAATTGACCTAATCGCGGAACTAACCCAAGCGCTGGAAACAGAGCTGCCTTTATTAGTGAGGGACGGAGGGTTTATCCGGGCCGGTTATAACAAGGAATTAGATGAACTACGAGGACTGAGAGACAAGAGCAGGAAGCATATCGCTCGGCTGCAGGTGCGCTACGTTAATGAAACGGGGATTTCGTCTTTAAAGATTCGTCACAACAATGTGTTGGGTTATTTTGTTGAAATTACAACGGCCCAATCGGCAAATATGCCGACCTCAACTGACAGTATATTTATTCATCGTCAAACTCTCACGAATTCTCAACGTTTTACCACGGTGGAATTGGGGGAATTGCAGGGACGTCTGGCACAGGCTGGCGAGCGCGCCCTTGCGCTTGAAAATGAGTTGTTTGTTAAGTTAGTAGATAGAGTCCTTGAACAGGGGCAAGAAATCACAATGGTAGCACGCAGCCTCGCTGTCCTCGACGTGTCTGCAGCGTTGGCTTTGTTGGCAAGTGAAAATTCGTATGTTTGTCCGACTGTTGATGACAGCCACACATTTGCGATAACTGGGGGACGCCACCCCATTGTAGAGACTGCGGTGTCTGGAACCCAAGTAGACGAGTTTGTATCAAACGACTGTTTTTTTACCGATACGCAAAAACTTTGGTTGCTCACCGGTCCTAATATGGCTGGAAAATCAACGTTCCTAAGGCAAAATGCTCTCATGGCTATACTTGCTCAAATTGGGTCGTTTGTTCCGGCGGAGAATGCTCACATCGGGGTTGTTGATAGGTTATTCAGCCGTGTAGGTGCCTCTGATGACCTCGCGCGCGGCCGGTCCACTTTCATGGTGGAGATGGTGGAAACGGCAACAATTTTGAACCAGGCTACTAATCGGTCGTTGGTTATTTTGGATGAAATCGGTAGGGGCACAGCTACATTTGACGGCTTATCAATCGCCTGGGCAACGCTTGAACACTTACACGAAGTGAATGGCTGTAGAACTTTGTTTGCCACGCATTTTCAGGAACTTACCTCCCTGACTTCCCGCTTAGAGGCAATGGCCTGCTACACGATGCGTGTTAAGGAATGGAAGGGAGAAGTGATTTTTTTACACGAAGTTGCCACTGGCGTAGCTGACCGCTCCTACGGGATTCACGTCGCTAAGTTGGCGGGTTTGCCACCTAGTGTGATTGCTCGCTCTCGGGAAGTTTTGAAAATTTTAGAGGAGGAAGATCAGTCGGGAGGATTAGGAAAACTATCAGATAATCTGCCACTATTTTCGGTTAAGCCGCCACCGTCGCCCCCTAGTAAGCAGTCAGCCGTCGAGAAGGTACTTTGTGATGTAACCCCCGACGCATTATCGCCCCGGGAAGCGCTCAATCTGTTATATCAATTAAAGGAATTATTCACTGATTAAAGCATGGTCGGATTATTAGAAAGGATAGTTTATATTAGTCCTCGATCTTGATGCAAAGGCAAAGCAATGCCCTCGATTTTTAAACAACGCCAAATCATTGACCGCGCTAAAATTATAGGTGACGTGGATAGTCTGATGTCCGCTGGGCAAAGCCCGAAAGAAATTCGTCAAGATTTTTATGTTATTTTAAATAAAGCTTTAAAGCAGGGTCAGTCAGAAGTGCGCCGACGTTTTAGTGACGGCGAGGCAACAGGCGAACAAGTTGCCGAAGCGCTGTCTTTTTTGAACGACCAACTTGTCCGGGCAATTTATACCTTCGCAACGGATCACGTTTATCCGGCAGCCAATCCGACGGAGGGAGAAAGGCTGTCTGTCTGCGCTGTAGGAGGTTATGGGCGGGGTGAGTTAGCTCCGTTCTCTGATGTCGATCTATTATTTTTGTTGCCGTACAAAGAGACGCCCCGTCAGGAACAAGTGATAGAATATATTTTGTACATGTTGTGGGACTTGAAACTTAAAGTGGGACACGCCACCCGGTCCATCGATGAATGTGTGCGGATGTCTAACTCTGATATTACAATTAGAACAGCGCTGTTGGAAGCTCGTTATATTTGGGGTGAGAGAAAGCTATTTAGCGAGTTGCGACGAAGGTTTTATAAAGACGCGGTTGACGGAAGCGCCATTAATTTTGTTGAACAAAAGCTCGCCGAACGGGATGCAAGACACGAAAAAATGGGTAGCTCAAGGTATGTGCTGGAGCCTAATATTAAGCAAGGTAAGGGCGGCCTTCGCGACTTACAGACTCTCTATTGGATTGCCAAACACCTCTACAAGGTAGATGCCGTAGAAAACCTCGTGGATAGGGGCGTTCTGACCAATAAAGAATCTAGACGTTTTAGTCGTGCGCATCGATTTATGTGGGACGTCCGCTGCCATTTGCATTACCAAACAAACCGGGGCGAGGATCGGCTTACTTTCGATTTACAGCCAAAAATCGCCGAATTTCTCGGTTACCGAAATCGCACTGCTGCCCGCGGTGTCGAAAGATTTATGAAACACTACTATTTGATAGCAAAAGAGATCGGCGACCTTACGCGAATATTCTGTGCAGCACTTGAGGCCGAACACCAACGGAAGCCACGATTTAGACTCGCTTCCATCGGGATTTTTCGGCGGACCGTCAATGAGTTCGTTGTTGAGGGTAGCCGACTAACAATGGACGGGGTTCGATTAGATAAAGATCCTATAAGAATCTTACAGATTTTCCACACTGCCCAAACAGAAGGTCTCGATATTCATCCAAAAGCACTTCGGGCCATTACTCGGAATCTCAGCGCTATTGATAGAATTCGAGAAGATCCTGTCGCTAACCGTTTATTTGTTGAAATGTTGACTTCTGGAAAGGATCCGGAAACAACACTCCGTCGGCTTAACGAGGCCGGGGTATTTGGTCGCTTCGTCCCCGATTTTGGGCGCGTTGTTGCCCAAATGCAACACGATATGTACCACGTTTATACTGTTGACGAGCACACGATCTTTGCAATTGGGGTTCTGCACAAAATTGAGAGCGGGCTTTTCGCGAAGGACATGCCCGTCCAGACCAAAACTTTGCAACAGATCCAGTCTCGTCGTGCTTTATATGTGGCTCTACTTCTGCACGATATTGCTAAGGGGCGAGGAGGGGATCATTCTGTCCTTGGCGGTGAGGTGGCTCTGGAGCTTTGTCCTCGGTTTGGTCTTACTGAGGAGGAAACCGATACAGTAGTATGGTTGGTCCGCTACCATCTCGTTATGAGTAATACAGCTTTTCGCAGAGATATTGACGACCCTCAAACTATCGACGACTTTTGTGAATTAGTACAATCTATAGAACGTTTGAGACTATTGCTGGTGCTCACCGCAGCGGATATTCGGGCGGTTGGGCCTAATGTCTGGAATACCTGGAAAGCAACCCTTCTAGGGGATCTGTTTGAGGCGGCCAGCGAACGACTGGCAGGGGGCTATTCTGCGAGCGCTAGAGAAAATAGGGTAGAACATGCCAAGGAGCAGATGCGCCAATTGTTGGGTGACCTACCTGCGGAAGCAATCAGCGCCCATCTTGCCCGCGGTTATCCCTCGTATTGGCTCTCATTTGATCCTGATACCCATGCTCGACACGCTCGGATAGCACACGAAGCCGATTTTAATTCGGCGAAGTTAACGATAAAGAGTAGGGTCGATTTGTCTAAGGGTGTTACTGAAGTGACTATTTTTGCTGTAGACCATCCCGGCTTGTTTTCCCGTATTGCAGGAGCGATGGCGATAACGGGAGCAAACATCGTCGACGCCAAGATATTCACCACGACTGATGGTATGGCGCTTGATACGTTTTGGGTGCAAGACGATAATGGCGGAGTATTTGATGGCAACGAAAATTTGACCCGCCTCCATACGCATATTGAACAGACTTTGTCGGGCCAGTTACGGCCGAAAGAGGAATTAAAAAAGAGCAGAGAGTTATCTAGCCGCGCGAGGGTATTCAAGGTTGCCCCTCGGGTCATAATTGATAACGATGCAAGCCTTACGCATACGGTAATAGAAGTGAATGGACGTGATAGGTCAGGTTTCTTGTATGACTTAACACGGGTGATTTCAGCGCTTAATCTACAAATAGGATCGGCACACATTACTACTTTTGGTGAAAAAGCGGTTGACGTTTTTTATGTTAAGGATGTGTTTGGCCTAAAGATCGCAAATGACGCTAAATTAGAACAGATTCATCAAGATTTGCTGGCTGTTATTAGTAGTACCGACCAATCCCTGCCTGTTGATCACCCCGCTAACACTGAGAGACAAATTTCTGCAGCGGAATAGACTATTATTTAATATTAAAAACCCCGAGAGGATTAGCTTGTTCCTTTGATTAAAATGGATGGAATAAAAACGTTGTAACCATGCCCTTGATGCGTTCAATAGCAACTGTCGGTGGTTACACACTAATAAGTCGAATCCTCGGCTTCATTCGCGATATCCTTATTGCAGCGTCTTTAGGGGCGGGACCTGTCGCTGACGCTTTTTTTGTAGCGTTTAAACTACCCAATTTTTTTCGCCGCCTTTTTGCCGAAGGAGCCTTTAATGCGGCTTTCGTACCTCTTTTTACACGTCATATGGCTGAAGGTGGCAAAGAACAGGCGACGGCTTTTGCTGAGGAGGTGCTCGCATTACTTGTAATATCGCTTGTTTTCTTTGTTACGGCCCTTCAAATAGCGATGCCCTGGGTAATGATGATTCTTGCCCCCGGCTTTGTCTCCGATCCGGAGCGTTTTAACCTTGCGATTGCGATGGCTCAAGTTACTTTTCCATATCTACTATTTGTCTCGATTGTTTCTCAGCTTGGTGGTGTTCTGAATGCCTTAAACCGATTTGCTTCGGTGGCCGCAGCACCCATTATTCTCAACCTTTGCTTGATCCTTGCGCTGCTAGCTTTTTCCTCCACGGCCGAAGCAGGCGGCCAAGCATTAGCTTGGGGCGTCGCGGCGGCAGGTATTGGGCAGTTTTTATGGTTGATCATTGCGTGCCATCGGGAGGGTTTCAAGCCACGCTTGTTGTTTCCGCGCTTAACACATCGAGTGAAGCGTTTTCTCGCCCTAATGTTACCCGGTGTTATTGGCGCGGGTGTTATTCAAATTAATTTGCTTCTTGATGTCGTTATCGCTTCTTTATTGCCACGTGGTTCTATTTCTTTCTTATATTTTGCCGATCGGGTGTGCCAATTACCTCTCGGTATTGTAGGGGTTGCTATCGGCACGGCGTTATTACCATTGCTAACTAGGCAGATAAGAGAAAATAATCCCGTTGCTGCTCTATATAATTTAAATCGTGGAATAGAATATGCGCTGTTGTTGACTTTCCCTGCCGCAGTCGCGCTGATGATCGTTCCAACGACCATAATAAGTACGCTTTTTGAGCGAGGTGAATTTTCACATGTTGAAACATTTGCCACGGCTAAAGCGCTAATTGCTTATGCCGCGGGTCTTCCGGCCTATGTGTTAATAAAGACCCTAGGGCCAGGGTTTTTTGCTCGAGAGGATACGGTTACACCAGTGAAAGTAGGTGCGTTTTGTGTTGCCCTGAATTTGGGTCTGAATTTACTTCTTATGGGACCGTTCTTGCATGTGGGGATTGCTCTTGCGACGGCTATATCCGCCTGGATAAATGCCTTTCTGCTTCTATTTATACTTATCCGGCGCGGTCATTTTGAAATTGACGTTCGGCTAAAAAAGGTCGTGCCTCGGGTGCTTTTGGCAGTCGGCTTAATGGTTGTTGTGGTGGAAATTAGTGTCGCGGCCATGGTACATTTAGGCGCCCAAAATGGATGGTGGCAATGGTTTTCCTTAGCAGTCATAGTTGGAAGCGGTATTTTTGTTTTTTCTGGGGCTGCAATACTATTTGGTGCAGCTAAATTGTCCGATTTAAAGCAGATGCTTGACCGCTCCGCGCGTTAAGGCGATAACCGCGCGCAATCTGCAATCAAGGGAACGCGCTATGGATCGTATCTTTTCGGGCGTGCAACCGACTGGCAATCTTCACCTTGGAAACTACTTAGGTGCGATTCGGAATTTTGTTGCGCTACAGGAAGACAACTCTTGTATATATTGTGTAGTAGATTTGCACGCTATTACAGTTTGGCAGGATCCCAAAGAGCTTGCAGCCAACACTAGAGAAGTCACTGCAGCATTTATCGCGGCCGGCATTAACCCCGATCAAAGTATTATTTTTAACCAAAGCCAAGTCGCCGTTCACGCCCAACTTGCATGGATTTTTAACTGTGTCGCGCGACTCGGATGGTTGAATAGGATGACCCAGTTCAAAGAAAAGGCGGGTAGTAAACGCGAAAATGCATCAGTGGGTTTGTATGCGTACCCAAATTTAATGGCGGCCGATATCTTAGCTTATAAGGCCACCCATGTACCCGTCGGTGAAGATCAAAAACAACACTTAGAACTTACCCGAGATATTGCGCAAAAATTTAACAACGATTTTGGCGTGGAATTTTTTGTTCCCGTGGAGCCGCTTATATTAGGGGAAGCAACGCGCGTTATGAATTTGCGAGATGGTACGAAAAAAATGTCAAAATCGGATCCTTCCGATTTAACGCGGATTACTTTTTCCGATAGTGCTGAAGAGATCGCTAAAAAGTTTCGCCGTGCTAAGACAGACTCTGATGTATTACCTTCGGAACCTGCAGGATTGGAGGGGCGCCCGGAGGCGGCAAACCTCGTGGGTATTTATGCAGCATTAGAAGGACGAACCTCGACAGATGTTCTCGGGGAGTTTGGTGGGCGGGGTTTTGGAATCTTCAAACCGGCTCTTGCCGACCTTGCCATTGAAAAACTGGGGCCAATTTCAGATGAGATGAGGCGTTTAATGGCCGATCCTGATAATATTGACCAGATATTGGCTAAAGGGGCGGACCGTGCGCGCGCAATTGCTGAACCTATTTTACGAGAAATTAGTGAAATCGTGGGCTTTATACAATGAATAGAACTAATCCGTGGGTGTGCTCTCCAAAGCGTTACGCCAACGATTAGCAAACTAAAAAGGTTAACGTTTTTCTATGCAGATTTACCTGCCAATCGCGGAAATCTCCCTTGATGCGCTGTTACTTTTAGGGTTGGGCGGTATGGTTGGTTTCCTCTCGGGTATGTTTGGAGTTGGAGGTGGTTTTCTTATGACACCACTCCTAATTTTTATCGGGGTGCCGCCCGCAGTAGCGGTTGGTACTGAGGCAAACCAGGTGGTAGCGGCCTCAGTTTCTGGAGCGCTCGCACACTGGAGGCGCGGTAATGTCGATGTAAAAATGGGTTTTATACTCCTAATCGGAGGGCTGATCGGCTCATCGCTGGGTGTTTGGCTGTTCACCTTTCTTCGCGGCATTGGTCAAATTGATTTTGTTATTTCCGCTTCATACGTACTTTTTTTAGGGATCATTGGGATCTTAATGGTTGTCGAAAGCGTCCGGTCATGGTTTCGATCACGTAATCCCACGGCACCCAAACGCAAGCTGCATTATCATAACTGGCTGCATGGCCTTCCGTTTAAAATGAGGTTTAGGCGGTCTAAGCTGTATATAAGTGCTCTGTTGCCTCTTAGTATTGGTATTTTTGTGGGCGTTTTAGCCGCGATAATGGGCGTTGGTGGCGGCTTTGTTATGGTTCCCGCAATGATTTATTTACTGGGTATGCCTACCTCCGTAGTAGTGGGTACTTCGTTATTCCAGATTGTTTTTGTGACAGCTAACGTCACATTTCTGCAGTCGGTTAATAATCAGACCGTGGATATAGTGCTGGCCATGTTATTGGTTGTTGGAAGCGTTATAGGCGCTCAGTTTGGTGTTCGCGCGGGTGCGCGTCTTCGAGGCGAAGAGGTTCGTGTTGCGCTCGGGATTATTGTTCTTGGTGTTTGTGCTGGAGTGGCTTGGTCCCTGTTCGCCTCGCCCGCGGATATATATTTACTCGGTTTGGGGCCAAGCCATTGATGAAACTATTTGTTCTCACCATGTTGGTAGCGATATTTTCGCACACACCTTTATCCAAAGCCCAACGATTGGTAGCTGATCTTTCTAGTAAAGAAGTTGCTATCACTACAGGTTTTACCGGCGCCCAACTGCTTTTATTTGGTGCTACCGAGGGCTATGGGGACGTGGTTATTAAGGTGGTGGGGCCGCGGCGAGACGAAATTGTCCGTCGTAAACAGCGGGTGGCCGGAATGTGGGTTAACGGAAAATCGATTATATTTAAGGACGCACCCGCTTATTATTGGATGGCAGCTTCAAAGGCGGTCGACAATATTGCCTCACCTGCACTTTTAAACCACCTTCAGTTAGGCCTCAAGACGCTCAAGCTTTCCTCAAATTCGACCGAGTCGATGAACGAAATTGTTAACTTTCGTAAGGCACTTATTCGAAATAAAAAACGTCTAAACTTATATAGCCGCGATGTTTCCGATATAAAACTCGTTCGTGGTGTTTTATTCAGATCTACTGTTCCATTCCCAGCTAATGTGCCTATAGGCGAATATCTCGCCACTGTATATTTGTTTAAGAACGGCAAACTAGTTCGAGAGGACACTACCTCGGTCACTGTAAAGAAGGCGGGGCTAGAAGCAAAAATTTTTAATTTTGCTCATGACCAAGCGCCATGGTATGGCGCAACTGCTATATTAATTGCTTTGATAGCTGGTTGGTTGGCTGGGGTGGTTTTCAGAAAGGCTTAATTATGAGTGAAAAACACGGTGCCTCAGAATTCGAAGATGACAATACCGTTAATCGCGAAATGTCGCGCGGAAGCAGCCGCACAGATCGTATTTTTTTGTGTGTTGTGGACAACACCACGGAGTGCAGAAATGCTATCTATCTTTCGGCTAGGCGCACGATGCGGGCTGGTGGCTCACTAGGTTTGCTTTATATTTTGGAGCCTGCCGAATTTCAGCATTGGATGTCCGTTGAAGAAAAGATGCGGCAAGAGGCCCGCGAAGAAGCAGAAGGCTTTCTTAAACAGTATTCATCCCATGTTCAGAGTTGGACCGGCGAGGCACCTATACTTTATGTCCGCGAGGGAAAACCTGCTGAGACAATCTTGTCATTGATAGAGGAGGAGCCTCGTATTTCTATACTTGTACTCGGTGCAGGCACAGATAAAAAAGGACCCGGCCCTCTCGTTAGTTCTATTGGCGGGAGAATGTCAGGAAAGTTTCCAATACCTATAACAATTGTGCCTGGCAATCTTAGTCAGGACCAGCTCGACATGCTCACTTAATTTTAGGCTATTTTGTAGTGCTATCAAATATCTGGTATTTCGGACTTGTGTCTTCTGACCTGCCGGTCGGTAGACTTGTGCATCGTGAACTTTGTGGTGAACCCATAGTATTTGGTAGAACTATCAGTGGACAAGTTTTTGCGCTTCGGGATCTGTGTCCCCATCGGGGGGTGCCGTTGTCAGAGGGTACAATATGTGGGGAGGACTTGGAGTGCTGTTATCATGGCTGGACCTTCAACATCAAAGGGCAATGTACAGGGATTCCTGCCCTTTCTGAACAAGATGCTGTAAGTCTTGATAAGATTGAGACTAAAGCGTTTCAGGTAAGAGAAACCCAAGGCGTCATTTGGTTTTGGTTTGGTGAAGGCGATGGAGCGGATACACCCCATCCTGTAATTCCTGATGTGGCAGATACATCTCCGCGAATTGCGCATGCACTGCAATTTCCAGTTAATATTGATCACGCTGTAGTGGGTCTTGTGGATCCAGCACATACACCCCATGTGCACGAATCGTGGTGGTGGCGTAGGCCTGCTAAAAGACATACAAAAATAAAGCATTTTGAACCCACACCGCTTGGGTTCAAGATGACGGCTCATGATGCAGCAAAAAATTCAAGGTTATACCGGATTGTTGGACGTTCCCCTGAAGTCGATATCACCTTCGCATTGCCGGGGGTTAGAATTGAGCGTATCCGTGCTGGTCAAAACTATTATTGCGGGATGACGGCTTGCACGCCAATAAACGAAAATAATACCTTGACCACCCATCTAATGTGGTGGTCGATACCATGGTTAACACTTGTAAAACCCGTCATTTGGCCATTCGTAAAATCCTTTCTTGCGCAAGACCAAGCAATTTTTCAGAAACAGGCCCGGGGGCTGCGGTGGCACCCCACACTGAGGCTGAATGGAGAACCCGACCAACAAGCTATGTGGTATTTCAAGATCAAAAACGAGTGGGACAGATCGGCCAAGGTTGGCGGTCAGTTCGTCAATCCTCTACAAAAAGCAACGTTGCAATGGCGGACATAAAGGTGTTTTTAATTTTCATCCTGCTAGGTTGTTTGGGGTGAAGCGCTTGTGGCGATTAAATACCGACCTTGTTGATCGAGTGATGAAACACTATTTAATGTTATAGGTTGAAAGTCTCGACACTAAAACCAGACTTTGAGAATTCTACAAAATCTGGGCGCGCGGCATGCATAGGATGCTGCGGAAAAGGAAAACTGTATGTGCAAGTTTTGTGGAACCATAAGTGGATTCATACATCGGGTTTTAGGGGTTGTGGGGTTAGTTTTTGTTTCCACGTTAATCACCGGAGGCACAATAACTAATGGAAAACCCCTGATTACCGGTGGAAGTATTTCCATGGTGTTGCCAGACGGTACAACCCTCCAGAATCTGCTTGGTCGAGAGGCCCAACAGACTGTTGGCGCGAGAACCGCAAGTCTTGCTTTTCTGCTCGCGTTGCAATCAAGGTGGGCCGGCTTTGAGGAGGCAAGGCTGCAAAATAACAAATCGCGCTTTCTTTCTGTTCGCGCATCTACCGGTGGCAGAAAGCTCCCAGAAGTTGTGCAGCGTAAAGCAACGTTTATAAGATTCACATTGCCTCTTATACAGAGGGCAAATGAGCTCATTCTTCGCGACCGCGATAGGATCCTGGACCTTAGTCGAAGAACTGAACGCGGTTGGGCGCTGTCCCCTGCTGATGAGGCCTGGCTCGTTGCTATTTCAGAACGCTATGGAATGAAAAAGACAAATATTCGCGAATTGTTAGCGCGGGTCGACATTATTCCTCCATCTCTTGCTATCGCGCAGGCGGCAGAGGAAAGTGGGTGGGGCACATCGCGGTTTGCTACTGAGGGCAATGCCTTGTTTGGGCAAAGGATATATAGGCAAGGTAATAAGGGTATGGTCCCTCATAAACGGCCTAAAGGAAAAAGCTTCAAAGTTCGTGCTTTTGCCGAGTTGATTGATGGTGTGAAAGCTTATGTTCATAACCTAAATAGTCATTTTGCTTATAAGATATTTCGAGAGCAGCGGGCAGAGTTACGAGCAAAAGAGAGACATATTAATGGTTATTTACTTGCCGGGACGCTGACGCGGTACTCTGAAAGAGGCAGCGACTATGTTAATAGTATTCGGTCGATAATGCGGGCGAATGCGCTCGGGTTTCTAGATACTGGAAAACTATGGCGTCCAGAACTTATAGATCTAAAAGGCCCTGATGCGTGAGGGACTATTTGGTTGGAAAATAGTATTGCACACCGTACCAGCGCCAGCGGCCCGAACGTGTCCTCATTGTGCAATTAACACGAGTTCTACCAATTGAAAATGCGGTTTGAAAACGTACTTCTACGCGGGCCCCAAGTGTTTCTATCTTAACTTTACCTTCTGTTGGAGTGTAACAAGCGAGCTTTTTTAACCTGGTGGCAGCAAGGCCTTTAACTGTGAATCCTAATGAGGGCGGATTGTTGGTAGATGACAAAAGCGGGTCACGGGGAGACAGGTCTACTATGGGCAGCGGGAGCGCATTTACCGCTAAACGAAACCGGCTTAAACTGCCGTAGTTTTCGTTCATTGAAAATCGTGGCAAATACATCATATTAGCGGCGCGATGGATAACACCTGAGTGCTGGCCAAAGCCTATTTTAAACCCCGCTAGTCTCGCTGTTTTTCCAACAGCGAGACTATATTCTCCATAAGGATAAGCAATTATATCTGGGACAAACCCTAACTCATCCTTGAAACGCTGATTGGACGTAATTAGTTCATTTTTGTTTTTTTTGGCGCTTGACCCTGCCATATGAAGGTGTGTGTGCGTTTGGCTGCCGATTGTAACGCCAGCGTGTTTTAACTCTCTAATTTGGTTCCAATTCATGTATCCATTGATATTACGATCCACTGGTTGTGTTGGTATAAATAAAGTGAACGGAAGGCCAGCCTTCTTCAAGCGAGGAAATGCTTCTCGGTATACTGATAGAAATGCATCGTCGATCGTGATAGCCACTGTTTTTTTTGGGAGCGATTGTGCGGCCTTTATTCGGGCAAAAATTTCCGGCAGAGGTAAAATCGAATATTCGGGCTTTTGAAGTTCAGATAAATGTGCTTCAAATTGTTCGATTCGGATATTGGTAGACGGGTGAGCACTTTCCCCAAATCTATGATATTGTATAACTACGGCCGAATTTGAGGCCATTGTATAATTGATGATGCTCAGTAGAGCCAGCATCATCACTAGATAGTTAAAGCAAATGTAAATCTGTCTCATACAGAAACCTGTATACCTTCATATTCACAAAAAACTTTTAGCAGAATTAAAATAATACCGTGCGTAAATTATTAGTAAAATTTTAGCATACTGCTTGTAATGTATTCAGCTTAATTGTTATTGCTCGTTTCTTCAGTGAGTGGTCAGTTTCCACCAAAAGTGTCGTTTGTTTAGTAGTTCACCATTACATCATGGGTTCCCGCAATGAAGCATCGCTTAACAGTCCATAGGCCTTTGGGCCAAAGAGTTGGTAATGCCACCACTCATTTTTATAAAAGTCCCATCCGGCTGCTGTCATTATACCCAACAGTATGTAACGATTTTTCTGGGCTTCGGGGCTTATTCCAACGGTACCGTGATGTGAAAGTGGGGTGAAGGCGTCATATTGAGTGCCCATTTCCAGAACCTCGCCCTTGGTATTTATGAGGGTCAGATCGACGGCAATGCCCCGGGAATGAGGCGATCCCGTTTGTGGGTCCGCCAGGAAGTTCGCGTCAGGCGTGTGTTGCCATAGAATTGATTGTGCTTCCGTTGGTCTAAAGGCGTCGTAAATTTTGAACTTTAAATTTTGTTGAGCTGCTAATTGAATGGCTTTAACAAGAAGCTCCGCCGCTGTTGGGTGCAGGTAGCATCCAGGTCGCTTATAAACTTTGGAGCCGGTAAAATTCTTTCTAGAGGCATAAACTATATCAATTGTGACATCAAAGTTTGGCGTTGAAATTTCAACTAATTCCATGTGGTCCTTTTCATAAGATCTATCATAGTGTCATCGTAAAGTTATCAAACTATCCCTGCGGAATTTAAACATTATGTCATTAACCCTTGCTTTCGACACTAGTTCAGATTTCTGCTCTGCTGCTTTTTTACTAGACGGTAAGGTAATTTGTGAATGCTCTAAAGAGTTTTTGCGCGGACATGCAGAGAAGCTTGTTCCAATGATCAAAAATATTGGCAAAGAGTCAGGTCTGGAAATTTCTGATGTTGATTTAATAGCTGTGACAGTGGGTCCTGGTTCCTATACTGGAGTGCGCACAGGGCTAGCTGCTGCACATGGCTTCTCCCTTGCGTCTGGTGTTCCTGCGGTGGGCGTATCTTGTTTTGCAGCTGTTGTTCGTGGAGCAATCAGACACATCAGCGCGGCCTGTCCAGTGCTTTGCGTAATTGAAACACGTCGAAAGGATTATTTTGGTCAGCTGTACGATTCTACAGGGCAAGTTTTAACTTCCCCCCGCGTGATGGGCCAAAATGAATTGCGGGACGTTATAGAGTTTTATAGTCCAACGTTGTGCGGAAATGGCGTGTCACGGTTAATATCGAGTCTGTCGGCCCGTTATCTCAATGTAGAACATGTTCCGGATAGTTATAAACCACAGCCTGTTGATATTGCAGCGATTGCGGAAAGTATTATTTCTAAAACAAAAGATGTTCGGGAGACTTTGTCTCCACTTTATCTTCGGGAACCTCAGGCCAAGTTATCCAATGACCATGGTAGCCAAAAAAAATAATGCTGGGGCGGTCAGATGAACGAGTTTGAATTAACCGCAGTTTGTCAGCGGGATATAGGTGAGTTGGCCCGTATCCATCTGATATCGTTTAACGAGGGCTGGAGCGGGGGTATGATTGAGCGCCTACTATCAACCCTAGATACGTACGGTCTCGTGGCCCGGGATCTCCGTACGTGGTCTATCGCAGGTTTTGTGCTTTTACGCATAGCCGCGGATGAATGTGAAATTTTATCTTTGGCGGTAGCTCCTAAATTCCGGGGTGAGGGTGTTGGCGGGCTTATTTTGGATGGTGCGTTGCGAAAAGCCGCGGCGTTGGGATCTCGCACTTTATTTTTAGAGGTTGCGGAGGATAACAATGTCGCAATGGGTCTTTATCGCAGTCGTCAGCTTATATCTGTTGGGCGGCGGCCAGGTTATTATATGAATAAGGATGGGACCCGGACTGCTGCTATTACAATGTCCCGTATACTAATAAACAAAACGTTAAAATCATCCAATTAATTTGGTTTTTTTTATTAAAAGTTGGTACAAATCACAATTTCTCTCATCTCCGTCCAATAATTTCTTATCCAGTGATAAGATTTGATGTCCCAATTCCGTCACTGCTTGGGGAACGTTTTTTGCTGGTTCCCCCCCACGGAGCATAACTTCTAATGTTTCACTCTCGCCCATTTTCTCAATTTTTAGTCTTACTTTTACATATGTGATTGGGCAGACGTCCTGGGTGATATCTATAAAGTGATCCGGTTTAATAGTTGCGTTTTTCATTTGACCGATATTAAAAAATATATTGCGGATATACAGTCTAAATTTTATAAAAATGAGCTTTATTAGATCAAAGGCACGGTATATGGCAGAAGATTCCTCGGACAATAAAAATATTATTGCATGGACGGCTAATATAGTGGCGTCGCATGTTCAGAATAACAGTGTTGAAATCGGAGAACTGCCTCACTTAATTAAAACAGTCTACGATTCACTTAATGGCTTGTCAGGAGAAAATTCTCCGGAAAAACCAATACCAGCTATATCTATTCGCCGGTCAATAACGCCTGAGTTTATTATCTGCTTGGAGGATGGTCGGAAACTCAAAATGTTGAAGCGACACCTTGCGACCGCATATAGGATGTCACCAGAGCAATACAAAGAAAAATGGGGCCTTCCAACGGATTACCCGATGGTTGCACCAAATTACGCCAAACATCGCAGTTCTCTTGCCAAACAAATTGGCCTGGGACGACGCCGTGGAGGGAAATAAGCATTAGATAGATTTTTTCTCGTTGGCACTGCTCCTTTATTTATAGTGTAATATAAATGCGAGCCAGCTTTTAAGTGAAGCAGAAGTGATGTCTTCACAGATTGAGATGTGCCCGACGAGAAATAATGTCGTGTTTCGGAGTATTAATGAAGGGTTCTGAGATATCTAGTGTCGAATTTTTGCCCATCGAATTAGGTAATTTGGTCGCGCGTCTTGCTTGCTGCGAGGAGGAGGTGGATGCGGCACAGGCTCTTCGGTACAGGGTATTCTATGAGGAAATGTGTGCGATACCGTCGGAGGAAGTTTCATTTTCGAAACGTGATTTTGATCGTTTTGATAAGATCTGTGATCACCTTTTAGTCATTGACTCTCAAAGGCCGGATTTGCCCGGAGGAGTCGTGGGCACATATCGTCTTTTGCGTAGCAGCGTCGCGGAACAACATGATGGTTTTTATACATCGGATGAATATGATATTTCTCCCCTAATAAGTGGTTCTGGAGAGATATTAGAACTCGGTAGGTCTTGTGTGGAGGAAGCGTACCGAAATCGCCCAACCATGCAGCTACTTTGGCAAAGCATCGCTCAATATATTTTTCGATATGACATTGAGGTAATGTTTGGTTGTGCAAGTATGTCTGGGACAGATCCCTCCAAATTAGCTCTTCCGTTATCATATCTCTACCACTATCACCTGGCGCCCCCTGCGCTTCGTCCTAAAGCTTTGGCCGAACGTTTTGTGGATATGGAAATTCTGGCGCGAGACGACGTTAATCCAAGAAAAGCTCTAGCCATGCTGGCTCCGTTAATTAAGGGTTATTTGCGTTTAGGGGGATTTGTTGGTGATGGTGCGGTTGTGGACCGGCAGTTCAACACTACCGATGTCAGTATTGTGGTAAAAACTGACTTAGTCACGGAAAAGTATCTGAAACACTATGAACGCAAAAATCGGCGTGACGGCGAAGACGAAGGCGAGTGAAGAGTGGCTTCACCACTCAGAGCATTCTTCCGGATATTTGTTTATCTTATCTTAACAGCCGCGCTTTTGCCGGTTCAATTGTTTGCACTTCGTTTTAGTCGATCGCTGTCTATTCGATTGCCACTTACTTACCATCGATTGTGCACAAAAATTCTAGGATTTCAGATTCGGACCCATGGAAAAATAAAACAAGAAGCGCCGATTCTATTTGTGTGCAACCATACTTCTTATTCGGACATTGCAATCATAGGATCATTACTACCCGCTTCGTTTATCGCGAAAAGTGAGGTTGCTAGCTGGCCCTTCTTTGGTCTTTTAGCAAAACTACAACGAACTGTATTTGTTGACCGAAGACGAAAACGTACTAGTCATCAACGTGCAGCAATAATAAAAAGACTGGAGGCTGGGGACAACTTAATTTTGTTTCCTGAAGGCACGAGTTCAGACGGGAATTTTGTGCTACCGTTCAAGAGTGCGTTGTTCAGTGTTGCGCAAGAGGAACCCTCAGGAAAACCTTTGTTTATTCAGCCTGTGTCAGTTGCCTATACAAGACTTGATGGAATGCCTATTGGTCGCGCTTTAAGGCCATATTTGGCCTGGTATGGGGATATGACCCTTGCACCTCATTTCTGGGAAGTGTCAGGGCTTGGACAAATAACTGTTGATGTTATTTTTCATTGTCCCGTTACTATTTCAGAATACAATTCGCGCAAGGAACTTGCGGATTATTGCCATGCCGTAGTTGAACAAGGTGTATCAATAGCAAATGCGGGCCGTCTTGATTCTTTCCAAATACGTGTTTATTGAAACACCCGTGAACTACAGTATAGTTTTAATTACACCGTGGCACAGACTTTTCGAAGTATCACGAGCATTAGTCGTTGTGCATATGCTACGAGGATGGAGCCGGGATAACCTCTTTGGCAAAAAAACTTCATATTAAGAATTATGGGTGCCAAATGAATGCGTACGATGGTGCCCGTATGTCAGATTTATTGGCACCACTTGGATATCAAAATGTTAGCACCCCCGAGACGGCGGATCTGATTATCCTAAATACTTGCCATATCCGAGAGAAAGCATCCGAGAAAATATATTCTGAGTTAGGACGACTACGCTCACTTAAATTGTCACGTGGCACAAAAGGTGATTCGATGTTGATAGGGGTGGCCGGGTGTGTTGCACAGGCAGAAGGAGCGGAAATATTGCGGAGGGTTCCGTTTGTTGACTTTATCTTTGGTCCTCAGACATATCATCGCTTGCCCGAAATGGTGGCACGAGCAGTGCGTATGACTGAGAATGGGAAGGGCTTGGTTCAAAATCACGTTGATACCGAATTCCCATCAGAACCAAAATTTGATTTCCTTCCTATCGTGTCAGAATGCGGACCCTCTGCCTTCATCACCATACAGGAGGGGTGTGATAAATTTTGTTCGTTCTGCGTTGTTCCTTACACTAGGGGTGCAGAATATTCTCGCCCAGTTTCCGATATTCTAGCAGAGGCGCGACGGCTTGCCTCATTAGGTGCGCGCGAACTGACCTTGCTTGGTCAGAATGTTAACGCTTATCACGGTGCGTCGACCCATAAAAGTCAATGGGGTTTGGCCGAACTGATTCATGAGGTGGCGGAAATCCAACCTATAAAGCGTATTCGATACACCACGTCCCATCCGCGTGATATGACAGAAGAACTTATAAAGGCCCATAGCGACGTGCCAAAACTAATGCCGTATATACACTTACCCGTCCAGTCTGGGTCTGACCGGGTATTGCAAGCCATGAACCGGCAGCATAGCACCAGAGATTATATAGCCATTATAGATCGACTGCGGGCCAAACGCCCAGATATAGCAATCTCTTCAGATTTTATAGTTGGGCATCCGAGTGAGACAGAGGAGGACTTTGAAGCGACTCTATCACTAATAAAAGCCGTGGGTTATGCGCAGGCATATTCTTTTAAATATAGCAGCCGCCCTGGGACCCCGTCATCTGCCCTTCACGATATTGTGCCGGAAAAGATCAAAAGCGAACGGCTCGTGCAACTTCAGGCTCTCTTAAGGGAACAACAACGAAGTTTTAACAATAAATTTGACGGTCAGTTAGTGCCTGTATTATTTGATCGGCAAGGCCGCCAAAACTCGCAGTTAGCGGGTCGCAGCCCTTGGATGCAGGCAGTTCATGTAGACTTTCCGGACCCTAGCGCCGCCACTTCTGCGTTTGGGTCAATCGGTCTCATTCGGGTAGATGCGGTGCGACCAAATTCGCTTTCTGGAGTATTTTTATCCAATATTTCTGAGGCGGAGGTATTGACGGTTGGTTCAGAACAGTAAAACGCGCGCGACAGAGTCGCTCCTTCTAGAATTTGAAAACAATCAATTACTTCCGCTATTGTTTGGGGGTTTTGACAGGCATCTTGCGCGGATAGAACAGTCGCTTTGTGTAACCATAGCCTCGAGGGGTAACAGCGTTTTAATATCGGGAGACCAAGCGTCGACCGACGCTACCCGCCGAGTATTGAAGAGCCTATATGAAAAATTGAGCAAAGGGGATGAAATTACTCTGGCTGATGTGGATTCTGCAATCCGTTTTGCCCGAGAGCCGGCGACGGAAACCCAATCAGAGGGGGGAAAACAAAAAGGAACATCAATGGTTCGAACGCCTAAACGGCAAATCTTACCGCGGTCAAAAGGGCAAAAGCGCTATATGGAAGCGTTGTCAAAAAGCGAGCTTACCTTTGGCCTTGGCCCGGCTGGCACTGGAAAAACGTACCTGGCAGTGGGAATGGCAGTTTCTATGCTTACATCAGGTAAAATTGATAGAATAGTCTTGTCTCGACCTGCTGTAGAGGCTGGGGAGAGGCTCGGGTTTTTGCCTGGCGCAATGCGAGATAAGATTGACCCCTATCTGCGCCCACTATATGACGCTCTCTACGATATGATGCCTTCCAGTCTTGTGGATCGGCGATTAGAGACCGGTGAAATAGAGATCGCTCCCTTGGCATTTATGAGAGGCCGTACACTATCAAACTCATACGTTATCTTAGATGAGGCACAAAACGCGACATCGGTTCAGATGAAAATGTTTTTGACTCGTCTTGGCGAAAATTCACGAATAGTGGCGACGGGTGATCTTAGCCAAATTGATCTGCCTAGAGGTGTGACTTCGGGTCTAAAAAATGCTGTCCGTACGCTCGAAGGTTTGGACGGGGTAAAAACTATTCGCATGACCGCCGAAGACGTGGTCCGCCATGAACTAGTATCGCGTATTGTCAATGCTTATGACGCAGCGGATAATGCGGCAGACAATGCTTGACGCCCAACCACAGGTTGCAATCCGTATCGATTGCGAAGGTTGGCGCAATTTTTCAAGTTCAATCTGCGAAACAATTAACGACGTGGTTAGGGCCACCTTAGATTATACAGAAAAAGGCCCCCATGTTGAGGTCAGTATTTTATTAACCGATGATATTTCGGTTTCCAGGTTGAATAAAACCTGGCGGGGGGTGACTGGACCCACTAACGTTCTTTCCTTTCCCTCGGACAGCGAACATAGTACTTGTCCAAAAATAATTGGTGACGTGGTGTTAGAATTACAAACAATTCAAGCGGAGGCCATTTTGGCCGAAATAAGCGACTTAGATCATTTTAAGCATTTGCTTGTGCATGGAGTGTTACATCTGCTTGGACACGATCACGAAAACCTGCGGGAAGCCCAAATTATGGAGAGTCTAGAAGTGTGTATTCTGACTACGCTAGGTGTGTCTGACCCATATAATATTGCTGATAGATAGGCAGGTCCCGATAAATGAAGACCCCGAGTGTCAGAATTCCTTGGAAACGGTTATTGCCAGGAGATAATGCGCATAGATTTTCTTCAATAATCCGATCATTTTCGGGGGGCCGTAACGGAACCGAGCACTTACGTGACACTATTGAGGAGTTAATTGAGTTAGAAGAAGATGGAGACGGCAAAGATAACGCTGAAGAACTTACCTTATTTCGCAACGTGCTTCGGGTTCGGGATGTTAAAGTTCATGACGTTATGGTTCCGCGTGCGGATATCAAAGCGGTCGATGCTGAAACTACCATAGAAGATGTCGCAAAAATCATGAGTGACACGGGGCATTCTAGGCTTCCTGTGTTTCGAGGGCATTTAGACGATGTTGTAGGGATGATCCATATTAAGGATTTATTGGCTTTTTGGGATGATGAACAAGGAACCAGCATTACCAAAATTGTTCGAAAACCATTATTTGTAGCACCTTCAATGCCGGCCCTTGAATTACTCCTTCAGATGCGTGTCCAGAGGCTTCACATGGCCCTTGTCGTAGATGAATTTGGAGGAATTGATGGGTTGGTAACAATTGAAGATTTGGTGGAAGAAATTATTGGTGAGATAGAAGATGAGCATGATCAAGAGATCGGACCCAGGATAGTCAAACAGGGTTCCGATATTATTGATGTTGATGCGAGATTACGTATCGAGGATTTTGAACTAGAGGCTGGATGTTTTTTGTCAGCGAGTGATCGTGCGGAAGATATAGATACGGTGGGGGGGTTGGTGTTTTATTTGGCCGGTCGGGTGCCTGGACGCGGTGAGGTGATACGGCATAGTTCTGGTATAGAGTTTGAGGTGATTGATGCTGATCCCCGGCGCATACGCCGCTTGAGAGCTACAAGTCTGCCACGCATCCAGACCTGATGGTATTGTTAAGTGCGGCGATAATTAAGTTTGCGAACGGGTTGGCTTTTCTTGATGGGTGGAAACGTTTGTCGGTTTCACTCGCATTTGGAATGCTTGCAGCAACAGCACAACCTCCGCTTTTCTATCTGCCTGCGTTGATAATTTCATTCACTGTTTTGGCCTGGTTATTAAATGGTGCGGCGACTTTTTGGTCTGCGTTTTTTGTTGGTTGGATGTTTGGCGCTGGTTATTTTGGGGCCGGACTCTACTGGGTTTCTGAAGCGTTTCTGGTTGACGCCGGGCGTCATGCTTGGCTAATCCCGTTGGCGATTTTTGCTTTATCATTTGGTTTAGGGCTGTTTGGTGGTCTTGTAACAGGGTTTGCGAGACTTCTTTGGTCCCCAGGTTTTGGCTGCGCTCTATCGCTTGGAGGATCCTGGGCATTATTTGAAATGGTAAGGGGGGTAGTTTTTACTGGGTTTCCCTGGAACCCGATAGGGAATGTTTGGGTTATCGTACCCACAGTACTTCAAACCGCAGCTTGGACAGGCGTCTACGGTCTTTCTGCACTAACGGTTTTTGTGGCAACCTGTTTTTTTGGGTTTGGCACGAGTTCAAAGCGTAAATTCATGTACTGCTTTTCTGGCGTAGGACTAATATGTGCGCTTGCTGTTGCGGGAAATTGGCGGATTGATGGCGTGTCACCTAAAGCCGTGTCTGGCGTTATGTTGCGTATTGTACAACCAAACATTTCCCAGAAAGATAAGTGGGACCCTCAACACATTGGGCAAAACTACGCAGACCATTTGATAATGAGTGGCGTTAAGGGCGACGGTGTGGCAACGCATATAATTTGGCCTGAGGCAGCGATACCCTTTTCAATATTAACCGATTCAATGCGCCGAAAGTTAATGCGAACGGCTATTCCTCATGGTGGTCATTTGATGACCGGTACACCAAGGCTCTTGAGGGAGAGTTCTGAAATATCAACCGCGCGTAACAGCTTAATAGTTATTGATTCTCGCGGTGCATTTAGTGCAGTTTATGATAAACATCATTTAGTGCCGTTTGGCGAGTACATTCCTTTTAGAAATGTTTTACCCTTAAAAAAACTGACGGTTGGTGCAATAGATTTTGCTGCTGGCCCCGGATTGATAACATTGCGGGTTGGTAAGTTGCCGCCTTTTAGTCCATTAATTTGTTACGAGGCAATATTTCCTGGGAGGGTGGCATTGTTAAAGGATAGGCCAGAATGGTTATTGAATTTAACGAACGATGCATGGTTTGGACAAACCGCCGGGCCTCACCAACATCTGGCCTCAGCGGTTCTTCGGGCCGTAGAAGAGGGTCTTCCATTGGTGCGGGCGGCCAATACAGGAATTTCGGCAATTGTCGACCCATATGGGCGTGTTATTTCGAGACTAAAAATTGGTGAGAGGGGCGTGATTGATTCCCCACTGCCTGAACCGGTCCAAAAATTAACGCTTTTCGCCCAATTTGGTAATAAAATACCAATTCTTATCGTTATCCTCATGCTTCTTGCGGCATTTCTGCTGAGGAATATACATCGGAAAGAAAAATACTGAGCAGCCAATGCCCACACTTTAAGAGGAAGTAACATGGATAATAAGACCGGCAGACACCAATCAATTGACTTACTCGTCGCTCATCGGGTTAAAAGCCGGCGTAAAGTTATTGGCTTAAGCCAAAAAGGTCTTGGAGATGAGTTAGGCATTAGCTTCCAGCAGATCCAAAAATACGAATGCGGCGCTAATAGAATCACGGCTGGGAGGTTGTATCAAATTTCAGAGGTTTTAAAAGTCCCAATTAATTACTTTTTTGAGGAGGCATACAAACGAATAGAAACCGGCGGAAAAGCCGGAGCTGAGTTGCGAGAGGCGCTCGCTCAGATTGATGAAACCCCAACAGAAATAAACCCCATGCAGGAGTTGTTTGACTCATATTATAGCATTAGTGATCTTGATGCTCGGAACGCTATTTTTGCGCTGACAAAACAGCTCGGTAATTATTTTTCAGGCAGGGAACATTAGTTTTCCTTCGTGGGTCTCTTTTGATCGTACTCTTGACGCGCTTATACGAAATTGCAACAAGAACACCTGCCGAAAGTGCATTCACGCCAACTTGTGAACGGTGTCCTTGTGGTAATTAATTGTAGGTGCCGTGGGGTGCTTTTCTGCAGCTGAATGTCGGGCTGACTTTAGATGTTTCGTAGCAATAATGTGTAAAACTAATTAGGAGATTCAGCGTGCGGCAAGGTAGTTACCTTTTTACAAGTGAGTCCGTATCGGAGGGACATCCCGACAAGGTTTCAGACAGACTTTCGGATTCTGTCGTAGACTTATACCTTAAAAACGATCCAATATCCCGTGTCGCTTGTGAAACACTGACAACCACTAACCGGATCGTAATCGCAGGTGAGGTGCGTGGGCCTGATAGCGTTACAAAAAATGATATCGAGCAGGTTGTTCGGGAGGCTGTTAAAGATATTGGCTATGAACAGGATGGCTTTCATTGGAAAAATGCTGGGGTCGAAATTCATCTACATCAACAATCAACAGATATTGCTCAGGGTGTTGATGCAAGCGGAAACAAGGACGAAGGCGCGGGCGACCAAGGAATAATGTTTGGATACGCGTGCAGGGAAACGCCAAGCTTAATGCCTGCCCCGATCCACTATTCGCACGCAATTCTCCGATCCCTTGCTGCTGCGCGGCATGCTGACGCAGACTTTGGACTGGGGCCAGATTCCAAAAGCCAACTGACATTAAAATATCAAGATGGCAAACCTATCGGTGCTGCTTCTGTAGTGGTTTCTACTCAGCATTCACCAGAACTAGATCAGGACGAGGTCCGCGAAATTGTGCGGCCACACGTAGAGAATGTTCTCCCAAATGGGTGGATGTGTGATGAAGCCGAGTTCTACGTCAATCCAACCGGGCGTTTTGTTATAGGCGGTCCCGACGGCGATTGTGGTTTAACGGGACGGAAAATTATTGTTGATACGTATGGAGGCGCTGCGCCACATGGCGGAGGTGCATTTTCTGGGAAAGATCCTTCGAAGGTTGATAGGTCTGCTGCCTATGCAGCCCGGTGGGTTGCTAAAAATATAGTCGCAGCGGAGTTGGCTGAAAAATGCACAATACAGTTGTCTTATGCTATCGGCGTTGCAAAACCTTTGTCTATATACGTTGATACTTTGGGTACATCGATTATCGATGAAGAGAAGATAGCTCTAGGAATCGAAGAAGTAACAGATCTATCACCAAGAGGCATTCGTGAAAGACTTAAACTGAGTCGACCAATATATGCGCGGACCGCCGCTTATGGACATTTTGGACGCGAACCAGACGTAGATGGTGGTTTTAGTTGGGAAAAAACCGATATAACAAAGGCGTTGAGGGACGCTGTACTCTGAGTGGGCAACTCGCCTATAGTCCCTACTCAGTTTCCAAACCCAAAAGTTTTGTACGGTCGTCGTCATGGCCGTGGTTTGCGGCGCGGGCAGCAACAACTTATTGCTTCGCTTCTACCTGAACTACAAATCATTCTGCGTGCTGGAAAGCAGGTCGTGCCAGCGGATTACTTTGACGAACCCATAGAGAAAATTTGGCTAGAAATTGGTTTCGGTGCTGGAGAACACTTAATTTGGCAAGCAGCAGCCAATCCTAAGATTGGTTTAATAGGGTGTGAACCATATTTAAATGGCATAGCTAAGTTGCTTCGACAGGTTAGAGAAAAAGCAATCACAAATATCAAGCTATTTTCCGAGGATGCTAGGTTATTAATAGAGAGATTGCCTGAAAGCTCAATCGATAAAGTTTTTATTCTGTTTCCTGATCCATGGCCTAAGGCGCGCCACCATAAACGTCGAATTATTTCGGTTGGGGTTGTTGATCAGTTAGCGCGGGTACTGAGGGATGGTGCTGAGCTGCGAATTGCAACCGATGAACCAGGATATCTTGAGTGGATATTATGGCACTTTAATAATCACTGCGAATTTTCATGGGACATAGAAAAACCTGCAGATTGTCGGCATAATCCAGCAGATTGGCCGCCTACGCGATATCAGAACAAAGCGATCGGTGCTGGACGCAATTGCGTTTTTCTATCATATAAGCGTTTAGATAGGGCTATTTTCATACCACGATAGGGTCTTGCCATCTTGGACGCGTGTGACTAAATTGGACCCTAACACACCACATGCCCTCTAAGGGGCAAAAAAGCTTAAACAAGTGGGCCTCGCCCGCTTTTTTTTTCGCGGTTTAGTACTAGAACTAGAATAACAAATTACCAAATGATTTGTATCAGTAATAAAGTTAGAAAGACACAGATGAATCGGGTTTCCCATATTGAGAAACTAGTTCGGTTGCCCCTAGATAAAATGGGCTATGATCTCGTCAGAGTAAGCCTTGAGGGTGACAAGGATATATGTCTTCAAATAATGGCCGAGCGGGCTGACCGTGCGGAGATGACCGTAAAAGACTGTTCGTTAATTAGCCGCGAGTTGTCCCCATTGTTAGATGAGAAAAACCCCATCGACAGTGCATATACTCTTGAGGTGAGCTCGCCTGGCATTGATCGACCACTTGTTCAATTAGCTGATTACGAGAGGTTTGTTGGCTACCAGGTCCGTCTTGAGTGTCGAAAAAAATTTTCTGGTCAAAAGAGTGTCGAGGGGATTCTGGTTGGTATTGAAGGCGATTGTGTTGTGATGAGCAGTAATGGACAAAGCTTCGTTATCCCGTTTGAGTATATACAGTTGGCCAATCTGGTGCTAACCGATAGGTTGCTGAGGTCTGGCGCAAATACGTAGTAAAAATACGCAGAAAGTTATTGAGAGAGCTAAAATGGTTGATATGGATAATATACCCGTCGCGGGCTACGACCGGTTAGAACTTTTGCAAATTGCAGATGCGGTTGCCCGCGAGAAGTCGATTGAGGCGGAAGAAGTAATAGAAGCCATGGAAATGGCGATACAAAAGGCCGCCCGCTCAAAATACGGCATGGAGCACGACGTCCGAGCGGAAATAGATCGGAAGAGCGGTGATATAAAGCTCGCACGTTATCTTGAGGTTACTAACGAAATTGAGAATGAGGCTACGCAGATAACGATTAAAGAAGCACAGGTCCTAAAAGAAGGCTCGGTAGCTGGCGACTTTATAATTGATCAGTTGCCACCTATCGACTTTGGTCGGATTGCAGCCCAAACGGCAAAGCAGGTTATCGTTCAAAAAGTTCGCGAAGCAGAACGTAAGCGCCAATATGAAGAATATAAGGACCGGGTGGCAGAGATTGTTAATGGAATTGTCAAACGGGCCGAATTTGGAAATATAACCGTGGACTTAGGCCGCGCGGAGGGTGTTATTCGCCGAGATGAGTCAATTCCACGGGAGTCTCTGCGGCCAGGGGATCGCGTGAGAGCATATATCTATGATGTTAGAGAAGAGCTTCGTGGACCCCAGATATTTTTGTCACGTAGTCACCCCCAATTCATGGCTAAGCTTTTTGGACAGGAGGTGCCGGAAATATACGATGGAATTATCGAAATCAAGTCCGTTGCGCGAGATCCGGGGAGTAGGGCAAAGATCGCGGTTTTATCTAACGATGCAAGTATTGATCCCGTTGGTGCTTGTGTTGGCATGAGGGGCAGTAGGGTCCAAGCCGTCGTAGGTGAATTACAGGGGGAAAAGATCGATATTATACAATGGTCCACTGATCCCGCGACATTTATCGTAAATGGGCTGGCCCCAGCCGAGGTAACTAAAGTAGTCCTCGATGAGGAACAACAAAAAATTGAAGTGGTTGTCCCGGATGACCAGCTTAGCCTTGCCATCGGTCGGCGTGGCCAAAACGTCCGACTAGCGTCACAACTAACGCAGTGGGATATCATGATCCTTACCGAAGATGAAGAATCGGAAAGGCGACAAGATGAATTTAGAAAACGTTCTCAAATGTTCATGGACAGTTTGGATGTAGACGATGTTCTTGCCCATCTTCTCGTCACTGAGGGTTTCTCGAGTATTGATGAAGTTGCGTTTGTGCCAATTGAAGATCTTTTGACAATAGAAGGTTTCGACGGAGACATTGCTGCGGAACTCCGCGATAGGGCCAATGTTTTCTTGACGGAAGAAGAAGGCCGTTTGACCGCTGAGCGGCGTGATCTCGGCGTCACAGATGAACTAGCCGCGATTAATGGGTTATCGCCACAAATGCTCGTCACACTTGGCAAGGCCGGAATAAAAACCATTGATAATCTCGGTGATTTGGCGACGGATGAGTTGATTGATCCGGGTATGCCAGATGGAGATGGCCGCGGGATCCTTGCGGATTATACGTTAAATGAAGAAGAGGCTAACGCTTTAATTATGTCTGCGCGGGCTCATTGGTTTGAAGAAGATGAAAGTGTTGCCGAAAGCGGTGAAGCTACTTTGGAAACTGAAGGTGAAACACCTCAAACTGACGAGGAAAGCTAACCAAAGATGACAGAAAAAAAAGAAACCAGCGATAGTAAAAAGACAAAACTTACACTTTCGCGACCGGGCAAGCTTGAACTAAATAAAACGGTTGACGCGGGCCAGGTTCGGCAAAGCTTTAGTCATGGCCGAACAAAGTCAGTTACCGTGGAAGTTCGAAGAAAGCGTACGTTTAAGCAAGCAGATGACGGCGGAATGACGGAAGTGCGGGAGGCTCTAATACCGGAGCCCGCACCTTCGGCGCCAAAGCCAGTTGAGCCAGAGGCTCCGTCAGTTCAGACGCTGACTGATCAAGAGCGCGCGGCTCGCATGCGGGCTCTTGAAGGCGCTCGTCAAACTCAATCAGAAATTGAAGATGGGCGCGCCGAGCGGGAAGCGATGGAGTCACGACGTCGAGATGAAGATACCAGGCAGCGTGAACTTGAAGAAGAACGGCGAAAAGAAGAACAAGAACGCCGAAAAGAGGATGAAAAACGTCGTAAGCTCGAAGAGGAAGCGGCTCGAAGAGCTGCGGAACAAGCCGCGAGATTAGAGACGGCAGAGCAAGCGGCCGAGGGAACTACCAAATCGAAGGCAAAATTAAGGGCAGACGAACAACGCGCTGACGAGGCGGATGAGGACCATCCCAAGCGTTCCGGCCGACCAGAAGTAAGGAAACAAGGGGCCCGACGAGGGGAAACCCGACGAAGGTCTGGAAAGTTGACAATTTCACAGGCGCTCAATGACGAGGAGCGTGTTCGCAGCCTAGCCTCTGTCAGGAGACAGCGTGAGAGAGAAAAGCGAGCGGCAGCCCAACCAAAAGAGTCCATCAAAATTTTTCGAGAAGTAATAGTACCAGATACAATATCAGTCCAAGAACTTTCCAACCGAATGGCGGAGCGAGCGGGAGATGTGATTAAGGCACTGATGAAAAACGGAATCATGGCAACTATAACACAAACCATTGATGCCGACACCGCAGAGCTGATCGTAGAAGATTTTGGGCATAAGGTAAATCGTGTCTCTGAAGCGGATGTTGAGATTGGTCTTAAAGGTATTGAAGATACTGATGAAATGCTCCGACCACGGCCTCCGGTCGTGACAGTAATGGGCCATGTGGATCATGGAAAGACGTCACTTCTTGATGCATTGCGCGCCACTGAAGTTGCCGCGACAGAAGCGGGTGGAATAACACAACACATTGGCGCATATCAGGTAGAAGTTGAGAGTGGAGATCGAATCACTTTTCTTGATACCCCAGGCCACGAAGCGTTTAGTGCAATGAGGTCAAGAGGCGCTAATGCGACTGATATTGTAGTCCTAGTAGTTGCAGCTGATGACGGTGTGATGCCCCAAACAATCGAAGCGATAGACCACGCAAAGGCAGCGGAGGTCCCCATTATTGTGGCAATAAATAAAATGGATCGACCTGAAGCTAACCCGGATCGCGTGCGTAATGAATTGTTGAGTCAGGAACTGGTCGTTGAATCCCTTGGAGGGGAAGTTTTGTCTGTTGAAGTATCCGCTATAGAAAAAACCAACTTGGATTCTTTGTTAGAGGCAATTGTTTTGCAATCTGAAATTCTCGAAATTAGCGCCAATCCCGACCGTTCCGCTGAAGGTGTAATAATAGAGGCTAAAGTCGAAATTGGGCGTGGATCCGTTGCGAGTTTGCTTGTTCAACGTGGAACACTGCATGTTGGAGACATTGTTGTTGCGGGGGCCCAATGGGGCAAGGTACGTGCTCTCATAGGAGATAACGGGGGGCGATTACAGGAGGCGACTCCTTCCACACCCATAGAAGTGTGGGGGCTCAATGGGACACCAGGTGCGGGGGATGAATTTAGTGTGGTCGAGAGCGAGGCCCGTGCACGAGAAATCACGGATTTTAGAGCCCGTCGTGACCGGGAAGCCAAAGTACAAGCTGGGGCCCGTGGAACCCTTGACGAGATGTTTAGTCAAATTCAATCTGGAGAAGTCCAAGAAGTGCCAATCGTTGTGAAGGCGGACGTTCAAGGGTCCGTCGAAGCAATCATTCAAAGTGCTCAAAACTTGAGCACTGAAGAAGTGGCCGTACGTGTCATCCATGCGGGCGTCGGCGGAATTAATGAATCCGATGTAACACTTGCTACAGCGTCAAATGCGTTGTTGGTTGGATTTAACGTCCGCGCTAACAGCCAAGCGCGTCAGGTTTCTGAAAAGGATAAGCTTGATATTCGTTATTACTCTGTCATATACCAATTGGTTGATGATTTAAAAGCCATGTTATCAGGTATGCTTGCTCCCAAGATTCGTGAGACCTTTCTTGGTAATGCTTCAATTAAAGAAGTATTCAATATTACAAGCGTAGGAAAAGTTGCAGGTTGTGAGGTTACGGAGGGTGTTGTTCGGCGCGGCACGAAGGTTCGCTTGTTGCGCGATGATGTTGTAATTCACGAGGGAACCTTATCTACATTAAAACGTTTCAAAGACGAGGTTCGTGAAGTGACGCAGGGTTTTGAGTGCGGCATGGCGTTTGAAAATTACCAAGACCTTAGAGCGGAGGATGTAATTGAGTGTTTTGATATTGAGGAAATAGTGCGCTCTCTAACGTAAGGGGCAATTATATAATCTGGCTTATAACACAGAAGAACATTGCGAACGGTATGGCAGGCTTCCATGGAGCATGATCGCACAGAGGCGCGCAGCCAGCGCCAATTACGTATTGGGGAACTTATCCGACATGCGTTATCGAAATCGTTTGAACGGCAAGAGCTCAGAGATCCCGGGCTTGACCGAGTTTCGGTAACGATTACCGAGGTGAGAATTAGTCCGGATATAAAAAATGCTACTGTGTTCGTGATGCCGCTGGGAGGCGGCGAAACCGACCGAGTCTTGGCGAGTTTAAAGCGAGCTGCGCCATTTTTTCGTCGGCGTCTTTCCAAGAGTGTAAGTTTACGTAGATTGCCAGCACTATCCTTCGAACTCGACAAAAGTTTTGATAACGCGAATCATATTGACGAACTTTTAAAGTCACCAAGGGTTGCTGCTGACATTGATTCGGAGGGTAATTTTTGCTCTATAGACGATGGTTAGAAAAAAAAGGGGAAAACCCGTTAATGGCTGGTTAGTCCTTGACAAGAGTGCAGGGTTAACCTCCGCCAAGTCAGTTTTTAATGTGCGTAAAATTTTGAAGGCGCAAAAGGCCGGACACGCCGGTACGCTGGATCCGATGGCGACAGGCATTCTTCCTATCGCCCTGGGAGAGGCAACGAAAACAGTACCTTATTTAGTCAAAAGGGAAAAAAATTACCGCTTTACGGCCAAGTTTGGTGAGGCCCGCGATACAGATGACAGCGAGGGAGCGGTAATCCAGACGAGTGATACTCGACCAGAAAACCGGCTTATAAAATCACAACTAAATAATTTTTTGGGAGACATTTGGCAGGTGCCACCAATTTATTCTGCTTTGTGGGTTGACGGGGAGCGCTCATACAAGAGAGCGAGAAATGGCACTGGGCGGTTACCCGCAGCTAGGAAGGTGAATGTAAAAAGCTTTTCGCTACTGTCTCGCCCCGATAAAGATACTGCCATATTCGAAGTAACGTGCGGGAAGGGAACGTATATACGCAGTCTAGTCCGTGACCTGGGTGTGAAATTAGGCACAGTAGCGTATGTATCGGAACTGCGGCGTACTAGTTGTGGACCTTTCATTGAAAAAAGTGCGATTTCTCTGGATAAGTTGGCTATTTCTGTGGTATGTGCCCCACCGCAAGAATACTTACTGTCCGTTTCGGCTGCGCTGGACGACATCCCGGCTCTGGCTTTGACGGAAACTCAAGCGGTTCTTTTGCGCCATGGGCGCTCGGTTCAATTGCTAAAAGACAAAATAAAATTTGTCGAGCCGAGCACATCAAAAGCGATGGGCGATGGAGACGTGTTATGTGCCATGTCGGGTGAAAAGCTCGTAGCTCTAGTGCGTTTTCAAGATGGAGAGATCCGGCCAATACGAGTACTTAACCTCTAAAGCGTTTTTGGAGACGCGGAAACGGAGTAGATGATGTCGATTACCCAAGAGCGTAAAACGGAACTTATAACAGAATATTCAACTGGTGAGCATGATACAGGCTCGCCGGAGGTACAGGTTGCAATCCTGTCTGAGCGAATAATTAATCTTACTGAACATTTGAAAGAGCATAAAAAGGATTTTCATTCGCGTCGCGGCTTGTTGATGATGGTCGGCCAGAGACGGCGTTTGTTAGATTATGTCAAGCGCAAGGATCAATCGCGGTACGAAAAATTAATTGGACGAATAGGGCTGAGACGCTAAGTTTGTTAAGGATGGCGTGTTAAAGAAATTCTCTGCTACGAAATTAAGCAGTGAATTATGTATGAGTTTCCCAAATCGCAACATCGTATGTATTCATGACGGTCCCTCGAATGTTGGTTAGGGCTGGGAAAATAAACAGTGGTGCCTGCGCAACCCGCAAGTGCACATTTGCCTTTGTCGCATATGGCGACAGGTTTTAGGAAGGAATGGAAAGTATGTTTAAAACTTATCGCAAAGAAATCGAGTGGGCCGGAAGGCTTCTTTCACTTGAAACCGGAAAGATAGCACGCCAGGCTGATGGAGCGGTTTTAGTGACTTATGGAGATACCAAAGTACTATGCACAGCGGTTGCCCAGAAAGCGCCTAAACCCGGAGTCGACTTCTTTCCGCTTACAATAAATTACCAAGAAAAAACCTTTGCGGCAGGAAAAATACCTGGAGGGTTTTTTAAGCGGGAAGGCCGGCCGTCTGAGAAAGAAACACTTACATCACGGCTTATTGATCGTCCCTTAAGACCATTATTTGCTGACGGCTTTCGTAATGAAACACAGGTGATCTGTACAGTTTTAGCTCACGATTTGGAGAATGATCCGGATGTAGTGTCCCTTGTTGGCGCGTCTGCCGCCCTTACCATTTCGGGTATTCCTTTTATGGGCCCTATTGGTGCAGCTCGTGTTGCATACAAAGATGGAAGCTATTTACTTAACCCTCTTCAAGAACAAATGAACGATTCGGCGCTCGACATGGTCGTTGCAGGTACAGCTAGCGCTGTAAACATGGTTGAATCAGAGGCAAATGAGTTGTCCGAAGATATTATGCTTGGTGCGGTAATGTTCGCGCATAAAGAATTTCAACCCGTTATTGATATAATCGTGAGTTTGGCCGAAGAATGTGCAAAAGAACCTTGGGCTATTCCTGAGCCAGAGGAAAACGATGGGGAACTATTTAGCCGTGTTCAAATCGCGTCTGAGGCTGGACTGCGAGAGGCTTACACCGAAACGGTTAAGCAGAGCCGCGTAGAGAAGATTAATGCGGCAAAAGATAAGGCAATAGACTCATTGGACCAGGAAGATGAAGCGGTTATTGAGCGCGCAAAAGGTATGTTGAAATCTGTCGAAAAGGCCATTGTGCGCCAGGCAATACTTGATACAAAGCGCCGTATAGATGGACGTGACCTGGAAACTGTTAGGCCTATTGAGGCTGAGGTTGGCATCTTGCCAAGAGCCCATGGCTCCGCCCTTTTTACGCGTGGTGAAACGCAGGGTATTGTTACAGCTACGCTTGGTACTGGACAAGATGAGCAAATAATTGATGCGCTAGAAGGCGAATACCGTGAACACTTTCTTCTCCATTACAATTTTCCACCGTATTCGGTTGGTGAGGCCAGTTTTTTGCGGTCTCCAGGTAGGAGAGAAATAGGCCACGGCAAGTTGGCTTGGCGCGCGATCCGAGCACTATTACCAAAAAAGGATGACTTTCCGTATACGATGCGGGTTGTGTCTGAGATAACTGAATCGAATGGATCATCGTCGATGGCGACCGTTTGTGGTTCTTCTTTATCGCTTATGGATGCGGGTGTACCGTTGAGACGGCCCTGTGCTGGGATTGCCATGGGCTTGATCAAGGAGAAAAATAATTTTGCGGTACTCTCTGATATACTTGGAGATGAAGATCATTTAGGTGATATGGATTTTAAGGTCGCGGGTACCGAGGAGGGTATAACCGCCCTGCAAATGGATATCAAAATTACGGGTATCACGGAAGAGATTATGCAGGTAGCACTTGGCCAGGCCAGGAGAGGTCGCCTTCATATATTAGGTGAAATGGCGAAGGCGTTAGAAAACGGACGTGACGAGGTTAGTGATTTTGCTCCGAGGATTACTTCGTTCACGATTCCAAAAGATAAGATTCGAGAAGTAATTGGGACCGGTGGTAAAATTATAAGGGAGATTTGCGAAGAAACCGGAGCAAAAGTAGATATTGAAGACGATGGCACCATAAAGGTGTCATCGGTCGACAATGCTGCTAGCGATGCTGCTATAAATTGGATTAAAGGCATAGTTGCTGAACCGGAAGTCGGAACTGTCTATTCTGGTAAGGTCGTCAAAGTAGTAGATTTTGGTGCGTTTGTGAATTTTATGGGTTCACGAGACGGACTCGTACACATTTCGGAACTTGAAAATCGACGGGTAGCAAAAGTTACAGACGTTGTTAATGAAGGTGAGGAAGTAAAGGTAAAGGTCCTCGCTGTAGATGACCGCGGCAAAGTGCGCTTGTCTATGAAAGTTGTAGATCAAGCGACAGGCGAAGATCTGTCGGAAGTGTCAGAGGAAAAATAAAGACCTTTTGCGCATTCATTAGGCATTAAATTTCTGCCGTTAATCGGTTGACGTGTTTTTCAGAGACTGGCCGTTCTGGACTTTCTTAATATATTAGAGTCATACGAAAGCCAAATCTGGGAGAATAAGGTTGAAGTTGCTCAAGCCACTCGTCATATCAGGCAAGGAGGTTGTTCCACTTGTCGAGGGGGGCAAGGGTATAGCCGTCTCCAATGGCGAAAGTTCCGGCGCGTGGGCGGCTACGGGTGGGGTAGGTACTTTTTCTGGCGTAAATGCCGATTCTTATGATGAGAATGGAAATTTAATTCCCTTCATTTATAGAGGCAAAACGCGCCGCGAACGGCATGAAGAGCTTCTTGCCTATGCAATAAAGGGTGGTATAGCGCAAGCGCGTATTGCTCATGATCTATCGGGGGGCGTGGGGCGCATCCACATGAATGTCCTCTGGGAGATGGCTGGTGCTGAACGTGTACTGAATGGCGTTCTTACCGGTGCGAGCGGGCTTATACATGGGGTAACATGTGGGGCAGGTATGCCCTATAGAATTGCCGGATTGTCAGCCAGCTACGGGGTTTACTATTATCCAATTGTCTCTTCTGCTCGAGCATTTCGTGCACTTTGGAAAAGAGCATATCATAAATTCCCGGAATGGCTTGGAGGTGTTGTGTACGAGGACCCGTGGCGTGCTGGGGGCCATAATGGTCTTTCAAATAGTGAGGATCCTAAGACGCCCGAAGACCCCCGTCTAAGAGTCATGGGTCTTCGGCAAGTAATGAATGATTTTGGTCTAAAGGATATCCCGATAATCATGGCGGGAGGTGTGTGGTATCTTCGCGATTGGGAAGATTGGATAGATGATACGGATATAGCGCCTGTAGCGTTCCAATTTGGAACACGGCCGTTATTAACAAAAGAGAGCCCCATCTCTACAGAATGGAAATTGCGTTTATTGGACTTAAAGGAGGGAGATGTTTTTCTAAATAAACATAGTCCAACGGGTTTTTACTCTTCAGCTGTTTGGAATAATTTTCTAAATGAACTTAAGGAGCGATCGGAGCGTCAAATTCCTTTTGCTGATGGTCCGAATGGTAACCTGGTTGAAGAGTTTAAAATAGGTCCCCGTGGCCGGAAAATTTATGTTACAAATGCTGATAGAAAACGGGCAGAATATTGGGGTTCTCAAAACTTTTCCTATGGTCTTCGCACTCCAGATTCAACGTTGATTTTTGTCACACCCAGAAAAGCAAAAGAAATTCAAAAGGATCAATCGGAATGTATGGGGTGTCTTTCCCAATGCCTGTTTTCGAATTGGGCACAGAACGAAAACGGTACCACAGGACGTCGGCCGGATCCACGTTCATATTGCATTCAGAAAACATTACAAAATATCGCACACGGGGAACAAGTCGACGAGCAGTTGATGTTTGCTGGCCATAATGCCTATCGGTTTCGAGATGACCCGTTCTATTCGGATGGCTTTATCCCAACGGTTAGCGAGTTAGTTGATCAGCTAAAGACGGGAAACTGAAACGTTTAAATCAACTATTTAGTTGTCAAGGTTTTACAGATTCTGCATTCCTAAGCGGTAAAAATTTTGACTTTTAAATAATAAGATTCGGTCTTATACCTTCGGCATGAAAGTTAATAAGCTCACACCGCCATCGAATGTTGGGGCAATATCTGTGATAAAGAAGGCCGGCTTGCGTCCTACTCGCCAGCGTATTGCGTTGGCGAAACTTCTATTCGATTCTCACGATCGACATGTGACCGCGGAAGAGTTGCACATTCAGGCCCGAGCAGCGGGTGTCAGCATATCTCTTGCGACAGTGTATAACGCCCTGCATCAGTTTACCCAAGCCGGGTTAATGCGCGAAGTAGTGGTAGAGGCGGGGCGGTCTTATTTTGATACTAACACTAATGCACACCATCATTTCTACCATTTAGAAACTGGGGTTTTGACTGATATACCTGTTGACAGGATTTGTTTGTCAAAATCACCTGAATTGCCTGCGGGTACGGCGCTTGATAGCGTCGATGTCACCGTTCGAATTATTGATAAAGCTGGTTAACAACTCTTCTTTTGAATAGTTCTAAATTGTTGACCCTAGCTTCATACCCGAATATATTTCTCTTCCGTGTTTCTTGAGTGGGATAGAGAAAACTCGGGTAATAAATTCATGCTTCAAATACTGTGGAGCGTTAGTATGTGTAAACAACTACAAGGAGGGTGACATGCCGTCACTTGGTGGAACCAAAACAGAACAAAATTTAAAGGACGCGTTTGCTGGAGAATCTCAAGCTAATCGCCGGTATCTCTATTTTGCTCAAAAGGCAGATGTAGAGGGATATAACGATGTTGCGGCCGTGTTTCGATCAACGGCAGAAGGTGAGACCGGCCACGCACACGGTCATCTTGAATATCTTGAAGAGACTGGAGATCCTGCGACTGGCGAACCAATAGGTACAACATCCAATAACTTGAAGGCGGCGGTCGCCGGAGAAACGCATGAGTATACGGATATGTACCCGGGAATGGCGCGGGAAGCTCGTGATGAAGGGTTTGATGAAATTGCTGGGTGGTTTGAGACTTTGGCAAAAGCCGAGCGTTCGCATGCCGGTCGGTTTCAGAAGGCTCTCGATGAGCTCGACTGATACATTATCTTTCTAAAAAGCTTCACGCGTAAAAACTAAATAAAAAAGACAATCGACGGCGGGCGATTTTTCGCTCGCCGATTTCTAGTCTGCACTGCTAAATCTACTGAGGACCTTTTATGTCAGAAGGTAGCCTAGGGGCACCGGAGAGGCGCCCTATACTGTGGGAAAACCCAGAGTTTTACGACGAGGAGAACCTAGACAAAGAACTTCGCCGTCAATTTGATATATGCCATGGTTGTCGGCGTTGCCACAACTTGTGTGATTCTTTTCCCAGGTTATTCGACTTAATTGACGAATCAGAGAGCATGGAACTCGATACCGTAAAATCAGAGGATTTCAAGTCCGTGGTTGATGCGTGCACGCTGTGTGACATGTGTTTTCTAACAAAGTGTCCCTACGTGCCTCCCCACGAATTTAATCTAGACCTTCCTCACCTTTTGCTCCGCTACCGAGCTGTCGACTATAAAAAAGGCCGAGTAAATGTTACTAAGAAACAGATAGCGAAAACAGACCGCAACGGAAAAATAGCCGGCGCTGTGGCACCAATATCGAACTGGGCAACCAAAATTGACAATAGGGTAACCCGACCACTCATAGAATCGGTAACAGGTATCGACAAAAACGCGCAACTGCCCCAGTTTCATCGTAGGCATTTGTCCTCAAGGAAAAAAAGCCCTATCGAGGACGAAGGCCAGGAGGCACTGCGCAATGATCGAAAAGTTGTTGTCTATGCAACCTGTTTTGTAAATTATAATGACCCAGCTATAGGTGAGGATGCGCTCGCAGTACTACATCAAAACGGGGTTCATACCGAGGTTCTTCACCCCGCTTGTTGCGGCATGCCAATGCTTGAGCACGGAGACATACAGGGGGTAGCTAAACAGGCTCGTCGGGTTGCCACCGCTTTTAAGCCCTGGATACAAAAGGGTTATGATGTCGTCACTCTCACACCGAGTTGTTCTTTGATGTTGAAGTTTGAGTGGCCATTAATTCTACCTGGAGATGAGGATATAAAACTATTGTCAAAGGCGACTCGTGACGTAAGCGAATATATAGTTGATATTTCTAAAAAAGACGGAATGGCCAAAGGGATGAGACCACTAGACGGAAATATTGTAGTCCATATTTCTTGCCATTCGCGAGCGCAAAACATGGGCCAGAAGGCGGCTGAATTGTTGAGATTAATTCCTGGTGCAGAGGTAAGTGTGATAGAACGTTGCTCTGGGCATGGCGGTTCTTGGGGCATGATGAAGGATAATTTTGACACTTCAATGAAAATTGGCCGCCCGGTGGCGAGAAAAGCATTGGAAACTTCGCCAAAGTATATCGTGTCCGAATGTCCCCTGGCTGGTCTTCATATTTTACAAGGAATGGGTGCTCTAAACGCCAAAGAGAAAGAAACGCAAATCATTCCGGATCGAGCCCTGCACCCAATACAATTAATTGCCAATTCTTATAGAAGGGGCAAACAGTAAACGCATGGAGAATTTAAAGAAGCTAACGTTCGATCACATCCTACCTTATAAAAAGTATGCTGCGGGCCGAAAAGAAAGTCAGATTTCGTTATCGGCTATTAAAAAGAACCGTCGAATGGAAGTTGGTCCACATGCGATGTTTTATTTTGAAAATTATGAGACGATGTGGTTTCAAGTCCATGAGATGCTCCATATAGAGCGGGGAGGAGAAGCCCAGATACCAGAGGAGTTAGCTGCCTATAACCCACTGATACCTCAAGGACGAGAGCTTATCGCCACCGTAATGCTTGAAATAGGTGAGCCGGTAAAGCGAGCAAAAATACTCGGGGTTCTCGGCGGGATAGAAAATACCGCGTTTATATGCGTTCAGGGTGAATTAATAAATGGAATACCAGAGATTGATTTAGATAGGACCAATTCGGATGGTAAGGCATCGTCTGTTCATTTCATTCATTTTCCTTTTTCGAACAAACAAATAAAGACTTTCCGTAGTTCCAACGCCGATATCGTTGTGGGTTTCAGACACGAATATTATACTCACAGTGCGGGGATGCCAGGGGCCGTTCGTAAAGCTCTGAGGGATGACTTTGACTGATGAACTTGGGTCTTATCGGAAACTGGAGCTTCAGAAAAATCAATAAAGACTATTGTTTTAATTGATTTTTTCTTCTGGATATACTCCCCAAATATGGGGGTATCGTATCCATCCTCTCTTTTTTCCAATAGTAATTCGACACCAATTTTTTTCACATTTTAGTACTCGACCCACAACTTTTTCCATTACGCGTGCCGTCATTTGCGCGTTAAGATTAGGATCCCGTCTTAACGGTTGAAGTCCCCCTCTAACCACAACAGTCCGTGTTCCTGATAGCATTGACCGGTGCACCCAACCTTCTGTACCCTGCCAGTCCCGAACCCTCCGCCAATCTTCAAACTCAGCAACGATTTCTACAGGCAATCCGTGGTGGACAAACATCCAATTCACAGGATACCGTTTTCCGGGTCCGGTTCGCATGTTAACTTTATTAGCTCGCAATGACACAAAACGAGGAAGGGGTAGGCCGGTTTCTGCAGCGACCGCTGAGCTTGGTATATAAATGTTTTCGCTTCCCGACGCGGCTACGCAGAGGATAAAAGTAACTAATCCAATAATTTTAATTTTTTTAATTTGCGACATCTAAAAATTATAACACTAAGAATGTTTTCCACCACATTCGTTAACACACGATAACATTTTATAGACAACTGAGCCGAATCTTATAGGCCAAAGAAGTTAAAAAGGGAGACGTGTATTTATGGAAACTCGAAAACCTGTAATTGTTATCACTCGCAAGCTTCTTTCTGAAACAGAAATGTATCTGAAGAGACACTTTGATACTCGCTTTAACATCAGTGATAATCCAATGTCCGAAAATGATATAATAAATTCGACAGAGGGTGCCGATATTCTAGTGCCAACTGTTACGGATAGCATCAACGCACGCCTAATTCGTCGTTTGCCCGAAACTGTAAAACTAATTGCAAATTTTGGTGTCGGTGTGAACCATATCGATTTAGCGGCAGCTTTTGACCGGAACATTCTTGTGACGAACACACCTGGTGTTTTAACTGATGATACAGCAGATTTGACGGTCTGTTTACTGTTAGCCGCACCCCGTCGTCTGACAGAGGGGGAGAGGTTGCTTCGCTCGGGAGAATGGCGAGGGTGGGCACCCACCTCAATGATAGGTCATAGATTCTCTGGGAAGAAATTAGGTATTATCGGCATGGGTCGGATAGGACAAGCAGTTGCCCACCGGGTTCAGAACTTCGGTATTGAAGTTCACTATCACAATCGCAATCGTGTTGATTTCACGGTCGAAACAAAACTCAGAGCCCAATATTGGAAGGGTTTAAACGATATGCTTTCGCGGATGGATTATGTGTCTGTCAACTGCCCATATACACAGGAAACCCATCATTTGTTGGATGAAGCCCGCCTGAGATTACTGCAACCGCATGCGTTTTTGATAAATACTGCGCGAGGCGAAATTGTTGACGAGAAAGTTTTAGCCAAATTACTTATCACGGGTGTTATCGCAGGTGCGGGGCTAGACGTGTATGAGCACGAACCAAGGGTCGAGAATGAATTGCTTAAACTAGAGAATGTTGTTCTTGCGCCACATTTAGGATCGGCAACGTTTCAAGGCCGGTTGGCAATGGGTGATAAAGTAATCGAAAACATACAGAGCTTCTTAAACCATCAAAACCCGCCTGATAGGGTGTGTGAAGCTTTATCTAAAGAGGAATCTTAGTCACTAGATGCAGAGCAGAGCTCCGTTGATCTCTAAATCAGATAAAAAAGTCACGGCACTACCTTCAATAATTTTTATGTCCTTACGTAAATCTTGATGCGTGAGGTCGACTGAAAGCAAACCCATTTGGCAAACCATTATGGAGGCGTCCATTTTATTGCACGCATCGAGAAGGGTTTCAAATGTAGCTAACCCTTTCTTTTTAAATATCTCTTCCTGCCCTTTATTTACCCATCCAGGCGTCAGAATGCGTGTTCCTGACATTGTAAAAAAAAGGGTGACTGACCTACCGATAGCCAAAGCGGCACTTGCTATGACGAGAGCAGAGTGCACCTTATCATAGTTGTCTGACTGAATGATAAAGTAGAATTTCTGGGGCGAAGACACTATGATACTTCATCGGTGAGACTAAAGAGTTTTGGTATATTGCCGCACAAGGAACAATCGGAGTTCCGTGGCAGTACTAATTTTCTAACTTCGGCTGTAAGGGCATCATAAATCAATAGGAATCCCGAAAGACTATCCCCAATACCTATTAGTTCCTTAAGCACCTCTACCGCTTGCAGCGATCCGATGGTTCCGGCAAGGGCTCCCAGAACGCCACCTTCTGCGCAACTTGGAACTAGGCCTGCCCTTGGTGGTTTATCATATAAACAACGGTAACAGGGGGCACCCTCAATAAGCCCCGAACGGAATGTCGACACTTGTCCCTCGAACTGCAGAACAGCGGCAGATACAAGGGTCTTTTGAGCAAAATGGCACGCGTCGTTGACTAAAAAACGCGTCTCAAAATTATCGCTTCCATCTGCAACTAAATCATACCCTTCGATGAGTTCGCTAACGTTAGATCTTGTTAAACGTTCGCAATGGCGGATCACTTTAAGGTCGGGGTTGATTTCAGAGATTGCATTGGCGGCGCTTTCAACTTTCGATATGCCGATAGAGCTGGTTTTATGAATTACTTGCCGTTGTAAATTAGATAGTTCGACGATATCGTCATCCATAATTCCCAGGGTACCCACCCCCGCTGCTGCAAGATACATTAAAAGGGGCGTGCCCAGGCCTCCTGCACCAATAACAAGAACCCGTGAGCCAAGCAGTGTTTTCTGACCGACGCCGCCTATCTCCGGCAATACGATATGTCGCGCATAGCGCTGTATCTGTTCTTCGGTAAAGTCCATACCCTTCTCCGGGCTTTCGACTATGATTCTTTAGGGCTACACGCACAAATTTTGTAAAAGTTTTATAGCGGGTAATATTTTCTACGGGGTTTGAGTGTTAACCCAATTAATGGTGATTGTAACTAATGCTGCGTTGCCTTTGAAGAGAGTATATCAGACTACTAGAGTCATATAACAACGAGTTTTCAACACATTACTCCATCGCTTGAGATATATTACGAAAGTGGTCCGCTATGCGTTTAGCCAAGCGGTTGGCGATTTCCGTTTTATCCATTTCTGGCCAATCTTCCGTCCCGGTCTCGGTTAAGAGGTGTATTACATTACTATCGCCACCGAATGTTCCCGACGATGGAGATACATTGTTAGCGATAATCCAGTCGCATCCCTTATTTTCTCGCTTTTTTTTAGCATTTTTTACAATCTGTTCCGTTTCTGCAGCAAAACCGACTATTAATTTTGGCCGTTTTTCACCTACAGCTGAAAGTTCGTGCAAGACGTCTGGGTTTTCTATCAACTTTAGTTGGGGCGGTTTTGAATGGCTCGTTTTTTTTATCTTTCTATCTGTCGCGTTCGCTATTCGCCAATCAGCGACGGCCGCTGCGCAAACGGCAATGTCGGCCGGTAAATAACTCAATACAGCGGCATGCAGTTCTAAAGCCGATTCTATGCGAACGGTTTCCACTCCATATGGATCTATTTGGTTCGTAGGTCCAGTGATCAAAACAGTATCCGCCCCCATTCCCGAAAGTGCCGCAGCAATTGCATGGCCTTGCTTTCCCGAAGACCTATTGCCTATATAACGGACCGGATCAATTGCTTCATAAGTTGGTCCGCTTGTTACAATGGCCCGTCGACCGGCTAGAGGGCCGGGCATTGAAAAATAGTGCGATATTTCTTGATAGATTTGTTGTGGCTCTATCATTTTGCCTAGTCCATATTCCCCGCAGGCCATCTTTCCTTCTGCGGGACCAGAAAAAATAATGTTACGTGTTTTAAGGGTTGCAACGTTTTCCTGGGTGGCTGCGTGTTGCCACATACGTACATTCATCGCCGGGGCAACTAAAACATCTTTATCCGTTGCTAAAAGGAGTGTTGTTGCAAGATCGTCAGCTATGCCGTGTGCCATTTTAGCAAGAATATTAGCTGTGGCTGGAGCAACGACGACAAGGTCTGCATCGCGCGACAACTTGATATGACCAATCTCTGATTCTGCAGTTAACGAAAACAACTCACCGTACACCCGGTCTTCACTAAGTGTTGCAACAGACATGGGAGTAATGAAATTCGCGGCAGCACTCGTTAATACGCATCGGACTTTACCGCCGTGTTCTCGCACACGTCTTATAAGCTCAAGGCTTTTATATGCTGCAATACCACCAGAAATTATTAGTAATATACGTTTATCATCGAGCATTTCACGCTCAGACTAATTGTGAAAGGCTGGCAACCTAGTGATTCTATGGTACTTTTGCAATAAGCAGTCTTCACTCAAATAAACGAAATTACCACTATAGTAAGTGCTATAACGGCGAACCATAACCTACGAAACTGCCGTTTTTCTCTCACTATTGAATCGAACTGATGGCCACCACTAAACATCTTGCGTTCGGTAACGGTTTCCTCCATGCATGATATTAAAACGGGTAATTGTGCAAATCCGTCCAGAAGGTTTTCGGTCGTGGCTCTGATTCGAGCCTCAGGTCCCATATTGTGTTCCATCCATTCGCGAATCATAGGTTTGGCCAATTCCCAAAGATTAACTTCGGGGTGCAATTTGCGGCCAACTCCTTCGGCCACCAACATTGTTTTCTGTAACAGAAATAATTGCGGCTGAGCCTGCATTTTAAATTTTTCCGTTATGGTGAAAAGTTGGCCTAGTAAACGCGCTAGCGAGATTTCGCCCAATGGTAATCCAAGTATCGGTTCTGCAATTGACCTAGCAGCCTGTGCAAATTCTTCGGCGGATTGATCTTTTGGAACATAACCCGCACGGATATGCACATCTGCGACCAGTTTGTAGTCTGCCGAAAGAAAACCGTATAGCATTTCGGCGAGATATTGCCTAGTTTGACGATCTAACCGCCCCATTATACCAAAATCTACTACGTGTATTTCGCCTTTAACGTCAATGATAATATTGCCCGGATGTAAATCAGCGTGGAAAAACCCATCTCGAAATACTTGTAGGAAAAATACTTTGGCTAACGTGGCTAAAATCATAGATGGGTTCCGGCCAGAAACATCCTTTGTCCTGATTTCATTAATGGATTTACCTTCAATCCAAGCCGTTGTAAGGACTCTTCGGCCGGTTCGACTCCAGTCAACAACTGGCACATTGAACCAGGACTCTTCATGTAAGTTTGCCCTTAGTTCATCGGCAGCAGCACCCTCAAAGCGCAAATCCATCTCTATCTCAACCGATCGGATAATTGTTTCAATAGCTCGAAGGGGGCGTAGACGTCGTGTCTCCGGTCTGTAGCGCTCAATTTGACCCGCTAGCCAGAGCGCTAGTTCTAGATCCATAGCAAACGCTTTCTCGATATTAGGTCGTAAAATTTTAACAGCGACCTCCATACCCTGGTTTGTAGTAGCACGGTGGACCTGTGCGATGGATGCCGCGGCTATAGCGTTTTCATTAAAAGCCCTGAATAATTCTTCCACAGATTGACCGAACTCTTTTTGGATTGCGTATTTAGCATCTCTACCGTTAAAGGGTGGAAGATTGTCCTGTAGTTTGGAGAGATCACCTGCCATTCGTTCTCCTATTAGATCAGGGCGAACGGATAAAGCTTGTCCTAGTTTTATGAAAGCAGGACCCAAGGCAGTTAATGCTAGTGTTAATCGCTCCCCCTCTCGCTTTTGCCTTATTTCTTTATTAGGAATTGCTACGAAGCAAATGCGAATAAATGGATTAAAACAACGCGGCATCCCAATCTTATTAAGTGGAAACAAAGAATCGTGCTGCGATAGAGTTCTAATAACGAAAATAAGCCTCCGAATATGGTGCAGAAAGGATAACATCCTTTACACGCGCCAACCGGAGTGCATGCAAACAATACCGCCGGTAACAGGTGTTTCTGTAATATTTTTAAAACCTGCTGCTAGCATCTCTTTTGTTAGTTCTTTCGGCGTAGGGAAACGTCGGATGCTTTCAGCCAGATATTGATATGCCTCGCTATCACCCGCAACTTTGTGACCTAGCCAGGGTATCACTTTAAAGGAATAAGCGTCGTATATCCTCTTAAGCGGGCCTATCACCGAGGGACTAAATTCTAAGCAGATGAAATGCCCACCTATCTTTAAAACACGGTATAGTTCTTTAAGTGTCGCTTCACGGTCGGTCACATTGCGGAGGCCGAAAACGATAGTGCATGCGTCTATAGACCCTGTTCGGATTGGTATCAACGCTGCGTCGCCACAAGCTATTAGGGGACCATTTAGATTTGCGTGATCTAAGTTTTTATTTAATCCTCTTAAAAGCATTTGTTCGTTTATATCGTATACTATGGCATCTCCACCGCCACGTTTGAGAAACCCGTTGGCAATATCGCCTGTTCCTCCAGCAACATCGAGAAGGGTTTGTGTTATTCGTGGGGCAATTCGATCGAGCACCATGCCTTTCCACACCCGATGTACCCCCCCTGACATCAAGTCGTTCATAACGTTATAACGCCCAGCAACAGTGTCAAATACGTTATGAACAAGTTTTTTATGCTCCTCGGGTTCAACCCGGCGAAAGCCAAAATTTGTAATTTGGTTTAAATTATTTTCGGGGAGTTTTTTTTCATACTTCATCTAATTGAAGATAGCGTGGGTCGTAACTAACGGCTACCTTGTATTTATGCCAGAACTACCCGAAGTAGAGACTGTTCGTCGCGGACTTGCACCTATAATGGAGGGATTCGCCATCGAACGCATCGAGGTTCGACGAAACGATCTACGTGTTGCTGTTTCTGATGACTTTGCTCCGTCCCTAGAGGGCAGGACACTTAAGAAACTAGGACGTCGGGCCAAATATCTTGTGGGCGAATTCGATAATGGCACCATTTTGCTCGCACACTTGGGTATGTCTGGTCGGATATTAATAGATATTGATCGCGGATATAATCAAACGGCTGAATTGTCAAATTCCGCGTATTTAACTAAAAAACACGAACACATCGTTTTTTACCTGGAAAACGGCGCTACTGTCGGATTTTATGACCCACGTCGCTTTGGATTGATGGTTTTAACGGATCAAGCTGGTTTCAAAAACCATCAACTAATCCGCGATCTCGGGCCGGAACCCATCAATCACGACTTTACAGGTGCAGTTCTCGCTAGTGCTTTGCGGAGAAAAAAAACCTCTATTAAGGCAGCCCTATTAGACCAGAGGGTTGTGGCGGGTATTGGAAATATATACGCTTGTGAGGCGCTATTCCTGGCGGGAATATCGCCGCGCCGAATAGCGAGTAATGTGCAAGGTAAGCGAGCAAACAAATTAGCTAAATCCATCCGAGATGTTTTGTTAAAAGCGATAGACGCCGGTGGTTCTTCGATAAATGATCACGTATCACCAAGCGGCGACTTGGGCTATTTTCAACATTTCTTCAGCGTTTACGGTCGTGAGGGCCATCCCTGTCCGAAATCCGATTGTGGTAGGTCTATAGCATCAATAAGGCAATCTGGGCGTTCTACGTTCTACTGTCCAAACTGCCAAAGATAGGTATGCATAATATGCAGACATTTTATGAAAGAAAACTTTGTATTGGGATCGTGTTTGTCGGATTAATCTTGTCTTTACCTGCTTCAAGCCAAAACTTTTTTAGTCAAATTGAGGATTTGCCTATAGCGCCCGGAATGGAGGAAGTGGATCCAGGGAGCTTGTTTTTCCAGAGTTCATCCGGGCGAATTGTAGTAGCCGTTGCAAGTGGTGAAGAAAAAATATCTGTTATCAGACGGTTTTATACGAAGTCATTACCGCCGTTAGGCTGGAATTTTATTCAAAAAGGAATTTATCGTCGGAATTCGGAAACGTTAAAGCTCCGTTTTCATCAGGCCTCGGGTAAGGTATCAATTTATCTTCATATAGTGCCAATAAAAAATCGCTAAATTAGCTCTAACTCCTTGACGAGGGGTAAGTTGTGGCCTACAACCATCGGCCGCTTCAGAGGGAAGTCCATGGCAAATACAACATCTGCTAAAAAGCGGGTAAGGCGTGATGGCCGAAAATCGGTTATAAATGCGAGCCGGCGAAATCGAGTGCGAACGTTTCTTAAAAAAGTAGAAACTGCAATCGAAAATAGCGACAAGGATGCAGCAAACAGTGCCTTCCGGGCGGCACAGCCTGAATTAATGCGCAGCGTAAGCCGTGGAGTTTTTAAAAAAAATACTGCCACTCGGAAGCTGTCGCGGTTGTCCCAGCGTATTAAGGCGATATAAGAAGACGCATTACGCGCTAGCTGCGCTTCACTTTTTATCAATTTGTACCGTCTCAACTCGCTTTTGCTTGTGTCGGAGTTAACCCCGAACCGGATTGTCTCTGAATATCCCTGTTCGTCCACAGGTTATTAACGTTTCCAAACTGTCAACCCTAAAAATTTTATAAAAACTCAATTTTTTAGCGGGATCAGGGTATCCAGCCGTTGCGCCAGAGAACCCACAAGGTTAGAGTTAATAGTGCAGCTCAAAAGGGGGAGCTCGCACTCAAATAAAATATTCTCTTTTTATTATATGAATATAAATAAAAGCTTAATCTATAAAGTAGTGTTCTGTAGTGTGAATAAAGATAAAGTAAAGAAGTTAGACCGAACGGTTCTGTTATTAGGGAGTGACGAATGAACCAATCCTCTTCACCTACGTCAGTGGTATCCCAAACGATTGGTGTTATGGGCTACGCGGGCGACGTGGATGCGAGCGAGGCGTGGGAAAGTTTAAAAACTGATCCTAGCGCTTTTTTGGTAGATGTTCGAACTCAGGCCGAGTGGAATTTTGTTGGAATTCCAGATCTGACTGCGATAGGCAAAAAGCCTTTATTTATAGAATGGCAAATTTATCCGAGCATGGCGGTGAACGGTTCTTTTTTAGAAAAAATTAGTACTGAAATTACTGTCAAATCGGCTCCAATCTTTTGTTTGTGTCGCTCGGGCGCGCGTTCGAAAAGCGCCGCCATAGAATTAACCAGAAATGGCTACGCCTCATGCTTTAATATTGGTGATGGATTTGAGGGCCCCCACGATGCGCGTCAGCGGCGAGGTTATGCTGGTGGTTGGAAATCAAGCGACCTGCCTTGGGTTCAAGGGTAATGACATGGTAGAAAACGGACTGACGCAAGATATAAATGCACGTTGGACGCGCATCCGCGGGCTGCTTAGGGCTGAGGTAGGTGACTCGGCTTACAAGAGTTGGCTGAAGCCCCTTTCCTTGGTGGAATTTTCGGGTGGGATAGTCCGTTTATCAGTTCCAACGCGCTTTATGAGGGACTGGATCGAAAATCATTTTGGTGATCGTATATCTGAGTTATGGCTCGAGGGTGATTCTTTTGTATCAAGTGTAGATATTTTTGTTTTAGCCGAAACAAACGATACTCGCTCAGCGGAATTGGCTAGAAAACCATTGAAAAAACCGGCGACCTCAGTAGGAGTCGGTCGTATAGCGTCGGACCGAATTAAGGGTGATGTAAGCGCTGCGCTAGATCCTCGTTTTAAATTTGATAATTTTGTAGTTGGTAAGCCGAATGAATTAGCCTATGCGGCTGCTCGTCGGGTGTCGGACTCGCCGACAGCAACGTACAATCCACTTTTTCTTTATGGTGGAGTGGGTCTTGGTAAAACGCACTTGATGCACGCGATAGCATGGCAAATCCGAGAACATCAGCCTGACCGGAAGGTTGTTTATCTATCTGCTGAGAAATTTATGTACTATTTTATAAGGGCCCTTAGGTTTCAGGATACAATGGCCTTTAAAGACCAATTTCGTTCTGTAGATGTACTAATGATAGATGACGTCCAATTCATAAATGGTAAAGAATCCACCCAAGAGGAGTTTTTCCATACTTTTAATGACTTGGTCGATAATAATAGGCAGGTGGTGGTTTCGGCGGATAAATCACCTTCCGATTTAGAGGGCATGGAAGAACGTTTGCGCTCACGGCTAGGCTGGGGGCTCGTGGCAGATATACATGCCACCACCTATGAATTGAGGCTGGGTATTCTTCACGCGAAAAAAGATGAGTTAGGCGCCGTCGTGCCCGACAAAGTGCTAGAATTTCTAGCACACAAAATAACATCTAGTGTTCGAGAGCTTGAGGGCGCCCTGAATAGGGTAGCAGCTCATTCCTCCTTGATAGGCCGCGACATTACTTTAGAGACGTGTCAGGAGGTATTGCACGATCTTTTGCGTGCCAGTGATCGTCGTATCACGATAGAAGAAATTCAAAAAAGGGTAGCGGAACACTTTAATATACGGCTTGCAGATATGCATTCTGCCCGCCGTTCTCGCGCAGTTGCTCGACCCCGTCAAGTCGCAATGTACCTTTCAAAGCAGCTAACCTCGCGGTCTCTTCCAGAGATAGGTCGGAAATTTGGTGGTCGTGATCACACGACAGTGATGCACGCGGTTAATAAAGTCGAGGAGTTGCGTGGGGGTGATGTCACGTTTGCTGAAGATGTTGATCTTTTGCGTCGTATGCTAGAGGGTTAATTTGTGGCAAACTTCTATACGCAGATGTAACAAAAACGTAGTTCACAAAGTTTGATTCGCTGTTATTTTCGGCAAAATTAATGTTTTTACTAAACCCCTGAAAACGCTGGTCTTTTAGACGTAGCACAAACAGCGTGTTATTTGAAAAATTTTTGGGATTTCAAGGGGTTGTGCTATAATTTTCATATTATTAGTGGTTTCAAAAATATTGTGTTTTTGGAGAGAAAAGAAGCCTTGTTGTTGGCCTTAACCAGCGCGAAAGCCCATTCGAAGTCATGCAATTCTCAATCGAACGAAGTGTACTCCTGAGGTCCTTGGCCCACGTCCAAGGTGTTGTGGAACGACGCACAACTATACCAATTTTATCCAATGTTTTGCTTCAGGCAAATGGCGGGCAACTGGGCCTTACCGCCACAGACATGGACCTTGCCATAATAGAAGGTGTGTCGGCACAAGTGAAACAAGACGGTGCGACTACTGTACCAGCACACACGCTCCACGATATTGTCCGAAAATTGCCAGAAGGTTCTCAGGTGGAGATAGGTTCTGGGGGTGAGCAAGGTCAGCTTGAAATTAGATCCGGGCGCTCCAAGCTAAGTTTGACGACGCTACCTAGTGAAGATTTCCCTGTAATGTCGGACGGGGACTTGCCCCACGTATTTACGTTTCCTGCAAATATACTCCGGCAACTTATCGATAGAACTCGATTCGCAATGTCGACTGAGGAAACACGGTATTATTTGAATGGCCTTTATTTTCATATTTATGATGACGACGGTGGTTCCGTAATGCGAATAGTTGCAACCGATGGTCATCGTCTTGCTAGAGTTCAAATTCCACTTCCCGAGGGCGCTACCGGAATGCCCGGAATTATAATTCCTCGAAAGGCAATCGGTGAGATATATAAGCTAATAGAGGAAGTCGAGGGCGACGTCGAAGTGGCATTATCCGAGACAAAGGTGCGTTTTTCTTTTGAGAATGCAATTCTTACCTCAAAGTTAATTGATGGCACATTTCCTGATTATGATCGCGTAATTCCCTTCGAGAACGACAAAACGCTAGAAGTCAAAAGGACAGAGTTTGTTAAGGCTGTCGATTTAGTATCAACAATATCTACTGAGAAATCGAGGGCTATAAAGCTGTCACTTGAAGACGGCAATTTGATATTGACTGCAACCAGTCCAGAGGCTGGTAGCGCTCGAGAAGAGCTGGATGTGGATTATAATGATGGTCCACTGGAGATAGGTTTCAATTCTAAATATTTGTTAGATATAACTCAGCAAATAGAGGGTGATGAAGCCAAATTCAAGTTGTCGGATGGTGCCTCTCCAGCGCTAGTTCAGGATATGGGAGATCCTAGCGCATTGTACGTTTTAATGCCGATGCGTGTCTGATAGAGCGTAGGTTTTGCAGACCGTTCTGGCAAATTCACAAGAAAACGCTATCCAGGAAGAATATCGCGCGTTGGTTAAGCTTTCTCTGAGCGAATTCCGCTGCTACCAATCGTTAAGCCTCAAAGCCGATAAACGGCCAGTAGTCCTTATTGGTTGTAACGGGGTGGGCAAAACAAATCTGCTCGAAGCCATATCATTTCTTGCACCTGGTCGCGGGTTGAGACGAGCAACATTGGGGGAAATAACCCGTTGTAGTCGCGATGACAGGGAACATGGACCTCGTTGGGCGGTGGCGGCCACATTAGAAACGCCGACTGGCGAGTTTGAGGTGGCAACCGGTTATGAGGTAGGGCAATCCACCAACAGCAGTGGTCGGAGAATTGTTCGTTTGAATGGCAACGACGTCAGAAAACATTCATTAATAGACGAGGTTTTTGCGGCAATATGGTTAGTGCCCGAGATGGACCGTTTGTTCATGGATGGACCGTCTGCTAGGCGACGTTTTTTAGATAGAATGGTTTCTACGTTTGATGTCAATCACAATGCCCAATTGAACGATTACGAAAAAGCGACGCGTGAACGTACAAGGTTGTTGCGCGAGGATAATGCAAAATCAAAAGTTTCTGATCCGGGCTGGCTTGATGCGTTAGAACAGAGAATGGCGGACAATGGTGTTGCGATAGCGGCTGCGCGTAAATCATATGTTAAAAAACTAAATGCAGCCTTCCAACTAAGTACTGGGTGTTTCCCGGACGCGAAGGTGGAGCTCGACGGGGATATTGAACTGTGGCTAGAAAAAAGTTCTGCTCTCGAAGTGGAGGATAAATTTAAGGGAGCGCTTGCGGCGTCTAGGCAACTTGACCGTGAAGCCGGACGCGCACTTATCGGTGCTCATCGGTCTGATATCAAGGTAATGCATTTACTTAAGAAGAGGCCAGCAGCAGTGTGCTCGACGGGTGAGCAAAAAGCGTTACTTATTAGCATTATTCTTGCTCATGCCCGTCTAGTTTCATTAGACAGAGGCTGGCCGCCCCTTCTCTTGTTGGATGAAATCGTTGCGCATCTAGATGTAGATCGGCGAGTGGCTTTATTCAAGGAAATCTGCGCTATTGGGGCACAGTCTTGGATGACTGGTACCGACCTTAATTTATTTGAGGGTTTTCTTGGGCGGGCACAAATTTTCCGGATTGAAGCCGGTAAAGCGCATAGCATTTGAGGACAGTATGAGCTCAGATAATATTTCTTCGGCAGGCGATCAAGAAACCGCGGTTGATTCTGAATACGGTGCTGATTCTATCAAAGTTCTGAGAGGCCTAGAGGCGGTTCGTAAACGGCCGGGGATGTATATAGGGGATACGGACGACGGTTCTGGCCTTCATCATATGGTTTATGAAGTGGTTGATAATGCGATTGACGAAGCGCTGGCTGGGCATTGCTCTGAGGTGACGGTGACGCTGAACGGTGACGGGTCTGCAACAATCACAGACGATGGCCGAGGAATTCCCGTTGAAATACATGAAGAAGAGGGAGTTTCTGCAGCCGAAGTCATTATGACACAGTTACACGCTGGTGGTAAATTTGATCAGAACTCATATAAAGTATCGGGAGGCTTGCACGGTGTGGGAGTGTCAGTCGTCAATGCTTTGTCGGCTCGGCTAGAGCTCAAAATCTGGCGTGATGGAGTTGAACACTCCATGCTGTTTCGTGATGGTGAAGCGGAGAGACCTCTTCAAGTCGTAGATCCTGTTAGTGATAAACAGGGTACGTCCGTGACATTCTTGCCGTCACCCAAGACATTTTCAATGACGGAGTTCAATTTTTCGACGCTAGAACACCGTTTGCGAGAGCTCGCTTTTTTAAACTCCGGCGTTAGGCTGAAGCTTATTGATGAAAGGGGGGTGGAGCCTAAAACAGTGATCCTCGAATATGAGGGCGGCATAGAAGCATTTGTTCAACATCTCGACCAGTCGAAAACTCCTTTACTAGATGTCCCAATAGTAATTACTGGTGAACAAAGCGGGGTTTCTGTCGATCTCGCTCTTCAGTGGTCTGATAGCTACCACGAAACTATGTTGTGTTTCACCAACACTATTCCTCAATCCGATGGAGGAACACATCTAGCCGGCTTTCGCGGCGCGTTAACTAGAACTGTTAACGGGTACGCCAATGATAGTGGCCTTGCAAAAAAAATTAAAATTGCCCTATCCGGCGACGATGCTCGTGAGGGTTTGACTTGCGTACTATCGGTCAAAGTTCCGGATCCGAAATTTTCTTCTCAAACTAAAGACAAACTTGTTTCGTCGGAGGTCCGACCAATTGTTGAGGGCATTGCCAACAAGAGGCTCGGCCAATGGTTTGAAGAGCACCCGAACGACGCGAAGAAAGTTGTTGGTAAAGTGATAGAGGCGGCTATTGCTAGAGACGCGGCGCGCAAGGCAAGGGATCTCACGCGAAGAAAGGGGGCATTGGACATTTCGTCTCTACCTGGAAAATTAGCCGATTGCCAGGAGAGAGACCCAGCTAATGCTGAATTATTCATAGTTGAGGGTGACTCGGCTGGTGGATCAGCTAAACAAGCACGTAATCGCTTGAATCAGGCGGTTTTGCCTCTTCGTGGGAAAATTCTCAATGTCGAACGCGCGCGTTTTGACAAGGTTCTGTCCTCCACGGAGCTTGGAACACTTATCACTGCATTGGGTGCTGGTATTGGTGCAGAGGATTTTAACATCGAAAAAGCTCGTTATCACCGTATCATAATTATGACAGATGCCGATGTTGACGGGAGCCACATACGCACTTTGCTTTTAACATTTTTCTTTCGTCAAATGCCCGCGCTAATAGAGCGTGGCTATTTGTATATAGCTCAGCCACCACTGTATCGTGCAAAAAAAGGAGATAGCGAACAGTACCTAAAAGATGATCCCGAATTGGAGGAGTATCTTATCGGAGCTGGGATGAAAGATGCGGTTCTCCGTATTAGTGATGGTGCTCAAATTGCGGGTCGTGACCTTTATGATCAGATAAAAAAGGCTCAGCGCGCAAAACGCCTACTTCAGCCAATGTCTTCTAAGCTTACCAACACTACCGTCGCCGAGCAGGCAGCGGTACTTGGCGCGTTTAAAAGCGAGCTTCTTAGTTCCGTGGAGCAATCGCAACTAGTTGCCCAAGCTCTAGCGCGGCGCTTAAATGGCCTCTCCAATCCCACAGACCGGGGTTGGGGAGCCGAAATAGTTGAAGGAGGTGGGATGGCGTTTATTCGCACAAGGCGCGGTGTTTCGGAGCGTCAAGTAATTGACGGCGCTATGTTACGGTCATTTGAGGCGACCAGCCTTGACAAATTGGCTCCCGATTTTCAGACGTTGTTTGGTAGGCCAGCAATGCTAATCACCAAGGATAAAGAGCAGCGAATAACCGGGCCAGTAGAATTGTTCGACGCTACGACGGCAAATGGTCGGAAGGGAATTAGCATACAGAGATATAAGGGTCTTGGCGAAATGAACCCTGAACAATTGTGGGAAACTACCCTCGATCCAAATGTCCGTACATTACAGCGTGTTGAAATAGAACGCGCCGATGAGGCAACAAAAGTTTTTTCTACTTTAATGGGCGATCTAGTGGAGCCTCGGCGAGATTTTATCCAAGATAATGCCTTGAAGGTTGTAAATCTTGATGTTTAATAAAATTTAACCATCCGACAGTCTGTCAAATGAGTTTCCAGAGGCGCCATGCATTACGATGTTGTTGAGTTGCGGCGCCAATGTTTTATAGAATTGCCGCGCTACTTTGTTTTTTTTTAAAACCGACCAGAAAATCCACCTACCTCCGTTCCTTTTTGTAAAGTGCGTTACCTCTTTTACTAGCTGTTTTCCTATGCCGCCGCGGCGGTAATTTTTGATTACATATAGGTCGGCGAGATATACCCCCCGTGAAGAGCTATAAACGTCATAACCCCAATAAAAAATCGCGTAGCCAGCGAAAGAGTTGTCCGCTTCCGCTACGAAGGTGTTAAATGCGGGAAATTCCGAAAAGCAGTCTCGGACAAATGTATCTCTTGAAAACCCCGAGTGTAGTTCACTAGATAAGCCTTTCTGAGAAATTTTTAAATCAGCTATAATCTCCGCGTCATCACGTTGGGCTGGCCGGATCAAAGATTCTATTTGTGTCTTTACCATTTTCCTCGTCATTGACAGTTGATCGATTGGCTGGATATGACTATTAATCTCAACACTATAACGGTCTATGAAGTTCAACGCCAAAGGCGACGATACTGCACGAAAATATTAGATTCCTAATTAATTTGAGCTCTATCGCGATACCTATTTTACGAATAATAAATTTGGGCGAGGTTAAACTTGTCTGTGTAAAACCTAACATAACTAGGTCTTTAACCAATCGTTAAGTTATTCAAATGGACTATATCTATTAGCGTTTGGCTATTGCTAGCACTTGGACTTGCCATAGCGTGGTATGCATATGATTTGCCTGAACTAGACAAAATAGCGCCCCCCATTCGCAAGATTAGCATTACCCTTCTCGACACCAGAGGAGAAAAATTTGCTATGTATGGTGATATATATGGTGATCCATTGGAGTTTTCTGAGGTACCAAAACATCTTGTTCAGGCAATAATAGCCACAGAAGATAAACGCTTTTTTGAACATAGTGGATTTGACGTAAAAGCGCTATTTAGGGCGTTAATCACAAACGTTCGTGCTGGTGAGATAAAACAGGGTGGTAGCACGCTCACCCAGCAACTAGCTAAGAATATATTTCTTAAACCCGACCGCACTTTACGCCGAAAAGTTCAAGAATTACTACTTGCATTATGGCTTGAGGCGAAGTTTTCCAAAGAACAGATATTCACCCTTTATATTAATCGCGTATACCTCGGTTCGGGAACGTACGGGGTCGATGCAGCATCCAGACGTTATTTTGGCAAATCCGCGAGAAAAATTAATCTTCATGAAGCCGCGGTTATTGCTGGGCTGCTAAAAGCACCCTCCCGCTATTCTCCTTTACGTAGCATGGAGGCAGCGGAAACAAGAGCAAGGGTGGTGCTTTCCGCCATGGTGAAATCAAATTTTATAAATGTTGAAACCGCTGATTACCTGGCAAAGAGTTCTCTAAGGCTGTCAAAATCCCGCGGCCAAAGTCAAGAATCTCTCTATTTTTCGGACTGGGTACTTAGACGTTTAGAAGGCTTTGTCGGTACAATAACGACTGATCTTGTGGTGTACACCACGATGGATTTACCAATGCAGAGGATAGCTCAAACGAGGGTTCGAGCGGCACTAGACAGGTATGGCAGTGCGAGAGGAATTGGACAAGCGGCGCTAGTGGCAATGACGCCCAACGGCGAAGTGCGCGCTCTTATTGGCGGGTATAATTATCTAAAAAGCCAATTTAATAGAGCATTTCAGGCGCTCCGGCAGCCCGGCTCTGCGTTTAAATTATTCGTATATCTTGCCGCGCTGGAAAAAGGTATGACGCCGGGCCAAAGTATGATTGACCGTCCTTTCAGCGTGGGAAAATGGAGCCCCCGGAATTATGGTGGAAAATACGAAGGTAAGGTTACCTTGCGGGAGTCGATCGAAAGATCAATTAACACAGTGGCGGTCCAAATCACGGAAAAAGTGGGTCGGAATAAAGTTATAGAGATGGCTCGGCGACTGGGAATCACCTCATATATGAAGTCTCATCCTAGTCTTGCACTAGGTGCCAGTGAGGTATCCCTTTTGGAACTTACGGCGGCATATAGTGTGCTCGCCAACGGTGGTTATTCGGTGTGGCCTCATGCCATTAATGAAATACGTAATCGAGATGGTGATATACTTTATCATCGAATGGCGAGCGAGTCGGTGGTATTGGTCAAACCTGATGTTGTACAATCCGCGGACGATCTACTCCATTCCGTGGTTTTAAGGGGCACTGGCAAAGCGGCGGATCCCGGTTGGCGAGTTGCAGGTAAAACGGGGACCAGTCAACAATTTCGCGATGCTTGGTTTGTCGGGTACTCTGATGAATTAGTGACGGGTGTTTGGATGGGCAATGACGACGGTTCGCCGATGAAAGGAGTAACCGGGGGCGGGCACCCAGCCCGGCTCTGGAGAAAATTTACGCAACTCGTGACTCCAAGACCTGCAATCAATTAAATATTTTCTGAGTAATAAAATAATGATCAATATCGCTATCTAAAACTCTTATAGCCTGGTCAAAAGTAGCCACATTGCTACGTATTAGAATGGATCTGTCGAAGAGAACGTTTTTATTATAATAGATATTATTTAGGCCATTTCACTATATGGTCTTCTGGGTCAATTCTTTGTGATTCTGGAACAACCCTCTTCCGAACCGACACTCCTGCCGTATGCACAGTATCTGGATTTCCAGACACAAGTGGATGCCACCAACGAAGTCCTTGACCTTCGGATATTAAACGATACGCACAGGTGGAGGGTAGCCAATTTGCTGTTTTAGCAAGTGAAGGTGTAACACGTAGGCAATCAGGCACTCGGTCGGTTCTTTTCTGGTAGTCCGTGCAAGAACAAGTATTAGTATCGAGAAGGCGGCAGGCAATATCGGTAAAGGATAATTCACCCGTATCAACATCTTCTAATTTGACTAGGCAGCATTTTCCACAACCGTCACACAATGACTCCCATTCCTGTTGGTTCATTTCGTCAAGGCCTTTTATACGCCAGAAATCATTCTGCTTCGTCATGGTCGCAATTTGTTGTTTAGGATATCCACGATCTTGCTCACTGTAGTTGTGTGGGTAAAGTGCGTAACATAAGTACCTTCTGTATCCATTAAATATATGATTGAGCTATGGTCTAAAAGATAGTCGCTGGAGGCTCCGCTATTTTGTTTTGATTTGGAGTAATAAACTCGAAAGGCTCGCGCCGCCTTAGCTATTTGATCTGCCGTGCCGGTCAGTCCAATTAGGCGCGGGTGGAAGTTACTCACATAGGAGCTTAATTGTTCTACCGTGTCTCGCTCAGGATCAATGGTAATGAAAAGGGGGATAATTTTATCTTGGGTTTTGTCATCCAGTTGGTTAATTGCTAGTGTCATTACCTGTAGGCCCGTCGGGCAAACGTCAGGGCAAAACGTGTAACCAAAATATACTAAAGTGTATTGCCCATTGAATGACTCGCTCGTACGCTTCTGGCCTGTATGATCGGTAAGTTGAAACTGGCCGCCTATTGCCGTCACACCTTTGCCGTTTCCACCGTAAAAAAGGTATGCGGCAAACACGCCGATTATAATTATTGTAATACCGATTAGAACTGACTGATATATGCGCATTATTATATTCCAGGGACCCCAATCGACCGTTAAGATATAGGCTGAGTCTAGCCAATTGACTATAGGGAAACTTGACGCTTTTTCAGATGAAGAGATTTAAATTAATTTATCTCACACTTGTACTAACATCCATTGTTGGGTTTTTGCCTCACCTGGCCCTCTCCGACACGGATCTTTTAAGCGAAGATAAACTTATCTTAGCTGTTATCGCCGACGATTTGGACGTTGCGGAAAATCTTTTGGGGCATAAGCACAATGTTGACGTGCGTGATAAAAACCAGCGGACACCTTTGTCATTAGCGGCAGAGGGAGGCAAAGAGGATCTAGCACGGTTGCTTGTTAGGTTCAATGCGCGGGTAAACGCGCAAGATAATTTGGGAAATACGCCCATTTATTATGCTGCGTCGGGTAATCATGCCAGTGTTATTTTGATTCTAATCAGGGAGAAGGCAAACCCGGACAACCAAAACCGGCAGGGATTGACGCCCTTGATGATCGCGGCGTCGAAGGGCCATGTTTATGCCCTTCAAACATTGTTGGAGGCACAAGCGGATCCAACAATAACAGATTTTACTGGCCGCAGCGCTCTCGATTGGGCAGTACGTAACTCTCGGGATCCTGCAGCAAGAATATTGAAAACTGCGGAAGGGCTACAATAAAGGTAAATTTAGTTAGCTCAGGCGAAAGTTAGAATTAGATTTTAATTTGGCGGAATTATTAAAAGCTAACCTCTTTAACTTTTTATTATTCGCCCATTTGCAATAATTGTCCGCGGTGTCGAGCGCCTTTAAAGGCAATTAAGAAAACACTAAGACCGAGTGCGAGGTAAAAAACGTTTAGAACAACTGCCCAAATAAATCTGTCGATCAGAAATATATGCTCTAAAGTTACAGCACGCATTCCCTCAAATACGTGCGAAGATGGTAAGGCATAGGCTATAGGCTGAACCCAATCGGGTAATGTTTCTATCGGATAATAAATACCGCTAAAAGGAGCTACAGCAAATATAACGGCCCACGCCAAGCTTTCAGCGCCTAGACCGCAACGTAGAACGAGCCCTGATACGGCAAGACCAATTGCAGCACCGAATACAAGAAGATTCACAAAAAACGCAATTAAGGGTAATCCCATTTGGAATATGGAATAATGGTAGAGCGGGATTGCTAGCAGTGCGGCTGGCAATATTCCTATAAGTGTTCGTAATGCACTGATTACAAGAAGCGATAAGGCCCACTCATAAGGTCGGAGAGGACTAGCAAAAAGGTGCCCTAAGTTTCTCGACCACATTTCCTCGAGAAAAGAAAGTGAAACACCAATATTTGACCGAAACATAATATCCCATAGTAAAACCGCACCGATTAGTATGCCGCCCGCTTTTACAAACCATTCTGAATGATTCATTAAAAATTCAGACATAAATCCCCAAATCAGCATTTGCATCGTGGGCCAATACGCTAGTTCAACGATTCGTGGTATCGATCCGCGAAGTAGGTAAAAATAACGAAGTACCATCGCCCAAACACGGTGGATGGAAAACCGAGGTGAATAGGATATGTCCATACTAATCTCCGTTTGTTTCCGTCAACGCGTTTGATTTTCCACGGGCAATATCCAAAAAAACATCCTCTAAGTTTATTCGACCATATTTTTTTAAAAGCCCATCAGGGCTATCGTGGTCAAAGATGCGGCCTCCTTTCATCATCAGGACATAATTACAAAGACGTTCGACTTCACTCATGTTATGTGAAGCTAGGACGATGGTAGCGCCTGTCCTATTTTGAAATTCTTCAAGGTAACTTCTAACCCAATCTGCGGTGTCTGGATCTAGAGAGGCTGTTGGTTCATCCAGGAGTAGAAGAGCGGGGTCATTTAGTAGAGACTTTGCGAGGGATACGCGAGTTTTCTGACCCGAAGACAATTCACCAAATGGGCGATCAAGAAACGTCTCTATTTCTAAATCTTCTGCTAAAATTGAAATCTGTCTACTCGGGCGCACGATCCCATATAGTTTTGCATATACCATCAAATTTTCACGCGCTGTTAAACGTTTGGGTAAATCCACATATGGTGACGAAAAATTCATTCGGGGTAGCACCTGATGGCGCTTTCGAGACATATCCGCACCCAATACGGAGAGGGTTCCTGATGTTGGAGTAAGAAGGCCGAGTAAAATAGAAATTGTTGTTGTTTTACCAGCGCCGTTGCCCCCGAGAAGCGCTACGGTTTCTCCCTGCCGAACCACGAAGCTAATATCATTAATAGCTACAATTTCACCAAACCTTTTTGTCAGATTTTTTGCTTTGATTACAATCTTTTTCATGTTGTGCAATATCTATCGCTCCCGATAGCAGGGCTAGTCTTCTTTTTTGAGAATTGGAATGTTTTTTATAATTTTTTGAAGAGGCTTCACCTTACTCAAGTATCGGGTTAGACGTGGAGTGTTAAAATTTGAGGGAGTTTCACCCGTGACCTTCCTAAAACACAGTGGGAGCATTAACGCTAGATTTTTGCCGATTGTTGGCTGGGAGCATCCAAGTGTAACAAACGATCCAGTCCGGCTACGGACACTCACACTGATCCGTTGGGTGGCGATAGTAGGCCAGGTGCTAACATTATTAGTCGTGCACTTTGGTTTTGGATTTCAAGTACCATTAGTTTCGGCTCTTGCAATAGTTGGGGCGTCATTATTATTAAACATAGTAGTAATAACAGGGCATCCTAAAACTATACATCTCGGAGAGAGGGCCGCTGCTACATTTTTAGCTTTTGATATTTTGCAACTTGCAGCCCTTCTTTACCTTACCGGCGGTCTCGATAACCCATTTTCTTTTCTGCTACTTGCCCCTATCGCGGTATCTGCAACTATCCTCTCGTTAAGGAGCACTATTGCATTATGTATCTTATCCATCATCTGTATAACACTGCTAGCAATATATCACTATCCTCTTCCATGGACTGAAAAGGGTTTTTATGTTCCCCAAGTATATGTGCTGGGTACGTGGGTGGCTTTAGTAATTGGCATAATTTTCTTTGCAATATACACATGGCGCGTGGCTGATGAAGCGCGGCGTATGTCGACGGCGTTGGCTACCAGTCAATTGGCGTTGGCGCGAGAACAGCAACTCGCTGCAGTCGGGGGACTTGCAGCAGCGGCAGCCCATGAATTGGGCAGCCCGTTAAGCACAATAGCTGTCGTCTCCGGTGAAATAGAGCGTGAATTACCTGACAAAAGTCCGATACGTGATGATATGCGTCTTCTTATGGGCGAAACTCGGCGGTGCCGAGATATTTTAGCGGAGTTATCTGAGCGGTCCGTGGATAACATAGATAATCGTTCTCCTTTTGCATTGATACCAATGCACGCACTTGTTCAAGCGGCAGCTGAACGCCACCAACTAGATGATATTTTTTTCCATTTTGTGTCCGAGGCAAAGAGTAAAGAAGTTCCTGAGCCGGTTGTCATGAGGAGCCCTGAAATTGTTCATGGGCTTGGCAATCTGATACAGAACGCTAGCCAATTTGCTATGACTACTGTACAGATTTTTACCATCTGGGATGTGGACTATATAACTATCATTATTCAGGATGACGGTATGGGATTTCCACCTGGGCTTCTTGAGCGATTGGGAGAGCCTTATATAGCTTCTCGCACCCGGTCCGACGGTCGAATGGGGCTTGGAATCTTTATTGCTCAAACACTTCTCGAACGATCTGGCGCCCGTATTAAATTTGGTAATACAAATGATGGAGGGGCCATTGTTGAAATACTGTGGCGTCGGGATAAATTAGAAATGCAAAATAAGCACGCACAGCAATGACCTCACACTTACTTAGTCTATATGAAGATAGAAGTCTTTTGATAGTTGATGACGATGAACTTTTTTGTGAGCGTTTAGCGCGCGCAATGGAAAAGAGAGGGTTTCAGGCTTCTACGGCATTAACGGTCCACACGGGTATAAAAGAAGTTCGCTATAATCCACCGGCATTTGCTGTCTTGGATCTTAGACTTTCCGATGGAAGTGGTCTTGATATTGTTTCTGTTCTGCAAAAGCATCGGGTAGATTCCCGCATTGTGATGCTGACGGGATACGGAAATATTGCTACCGCTGTCGCAGCCGTAAAAGAAGGAGCGTTGGACTATTTGGCCAAACCGGCTGATGCGGACGCTGTAGAAGCTGCACTTTTAGCTACCGGTTCAGGATTACCCCCACCTCCCAAAAACCCCATGTCTGCAGATCGGGTCCGTTGGGAGCACATACAAAGAGTTTATGAACAATGTGATAGAAATGTATCTGAGACAGCCCGGCGTTTGAACATGCATCGTCGTACACTGCAACGAATATTGTCAAAAAGGGCGCCCAGGGAAGCGCCTCCCCATGAATTCTAAATGACCCAGAAAAGGGAAGCCCATCTCTAAACGAATTCTTATAACCGGCGGCGCAGGTTTTATCGGCTCACATCTGTGCCAAAGACTAATGGATGACGGTAACGATGTACTGTGCGTAGATAACTATTTTACCGGCAGTAGAAATAATATTGCTCATCTGCTCAATAATTCACGTTTTGAGATAATGCGGCATGACGTGACCTTTCCACTCTATGTGGAGGTCGACGAAATATATAACCTAGCATGCCCTGCTTCTCCGGTGCAGTATCAAAAATCGCCAGTCCAGACGATAAAGACCAGCGTTCACGGAGCAATCAACGTTCTCGGTCTTGCCAAGAGACTAAAAGCTAAAATTCTGCAAGCTTCTACAAGTGAGGTTTATGGAGATCCACAAGTACACCCTCAACCGGAAACATACTGGGGTAATACAAATCCTATCGGTGCTCGTGCTTGCTACGATGAGGGAAAACGGTGTGCCGAAACACTTTTCTTCGATTACCACAGAGAACATGGATTGCTTATTAAAGTAGCACGTATATTTAATACCTACGGGCCACGGATGCACCCAAATGATGGCCGTGTTGTTTCTAATTTTATTGTGCAGGCATTACGGGGGGACGATATTACAATTTATGGGGATGGCTCGCAAACCCGTTCGTTCTGCTATATTCAAGATCTTGTTGAAGCATTGTGTGGGGTGATGGAAACAGAAGAGGGTTTTACCGGCCCTATAAATATTGGTAATCCCCAAGAAATAACGATCCGTGCGGTTGCGGAAAAAGTAAAGGCTATTGTGGGCGGAACCAGTAAGATTGTCCACAAAGCACTGCCGCAAGATGACCCATCGCGACGACGACCTGACATAAGCCTGGCTGAAAAAATATTAGGTTGGAAACCGCAAATTGAAATTGATGAAGGGCTAAGAAGAACCGTCCATTATTTCGATGGTCTATTAAAAAAATGACTGGTTTGGTTGTGAGTTAAATAGTAAGAGGGATCCAAAAACTCTATTCGGCGATCGTCATATTACTCTATACCAGGTTGAAATCGTTCAAAAATAAAGAAGCAGGTTGCATAAAAATTTGTATTTTAAGCAATGTCACAAATGTAGATCTAAGGAACAATGCATTATGCCAATAATGACCTTTTGTGATTAAGTAGAAGGGAGGCCGCACTGAAATGGTAACGTCCGATCTATCGTCCCTCCTAGAGTACGCCTCAAAGTTTTATGGGACGAGGATTGTTTGTCTTGGTGATGTGATGCTTGACCGCTTTATTTATGGAAAAGTAAATCGCATTTCACCTGAGGCGCCGATACCTGTATGTCGTGTAGAAGATGAGACAGCGATGCTCGGTGGCGCTGGCAACGTAGCTCGTAATCTTAGTGCGCTTGGTGCGTCCGTCGAATTTATTAGTGTAGTGGGCGACGACCCGGTCGGGGACAATGTTAAATCATTGTTGCAGAGTTATTCGGACATGCAGTCCGACATAGTAACCGTGCCCGAACGGATTACTACCAGCAAAACTCGTTATGTGGCGGAAGGTCAGCAGCTTATGCGTGCTGACCGAGAGATTACTACTGAAATTAGCGATGAAATTATCGACAATCTTTGTTCCTCTGTAGAAAGGGCTTTACAGGAAAACGATGTACTAATTATCTCGGATTATGGAAAAGGCGTTGTGACTGATCGTTTGGTAAGCCAGGTAATTTCGCTTTCTAAAGCTGCTCATAGACCTGTAATTGTGGATCCAAAGTCGCGTATCTTAGAGCGATATAGCGGCGCTACAATCATAACCCCAAATTTGAAAGAATTTGGCGAGGCAGTGGGGGCTACAGTTTTTTCGGATAAAGAAATAGCCTCGTCAGCTCGTGAATTGTTGGAGAGTGTTCAAATTCAATCCATACTTGTAACGCGTGGTGCGAGGGGTATGTCTCTAATTTTGATGGAACAGGACCACCATTTTGCCTCAAGAGCACGGGAGGTTTTTGATGTTTCAGGCGCCGGTGATACTGTTGTGGCTGCTCTAGCAGTGGGAATAGCTGCTGGAGCACCAATTGTTTCTGCAACGCAGCTTGCCAATATGGCCGCTGGAATAGTTGTTGGAAAAACCGGCACGGCCGTTGTCGGTATTGAGGACTTGATCGCGGAAATAACCGACGTATCGGGTTTGGGTTGGTTAGGTGCTGCTACTGATGAAAGTTCAGCGCTAAGCGTAATCCAAAAATGGCAAAAACACGGAAAAAAGGTGGGGTTTACCAACGGCTGTTTTGATCTCCTCCATCCGGGACATATTTCTTTGCTATCGCAGGCGAGGGCAAACTGCGATCGGTTGGTGGTTGGACTAAATTCCGACGGCTCGGTCAAAAGGCTAAAGGGCTACGATCGCCCGATGCAAGACGAAAATGCCCGAGCTTCTATCTTGTCGTGCCTGGAGACCGTCGACTTAGTCTTGATTTTCAATGAGGATACTCCGTTAAGGCTGATTGAAAGAATTAAACCAGATGTGCTCGTAAAGGGTGCGGATTATACTGTTGAGAAGGTTGTCGGAGCGGACCTCGTTCGATCCTATGGGGGAGAAGTTTTGTTGGCAGAAATTGTTCCAGGCTTTAGTACGACCGATATGATTTCTCGAATTAATAGTTCCTGAGGGGAACTTTTTGCGGCGGTTTGACTGTTTTCTGGAGTTTCTTGCGTTTAATACAGCCTACTCTACTCGAAGATATATGATCTAAAACGTGTGGGACTTTATCGATGCGCAATCGGTTTGGTTTATGCGGTTCCCGGCGACATAACCAAAACGGATCAATTGATACCGGTGCCTCGTAGGATTCAGTTTTGAATGAAAACTCTCTTTTCTTATTGCCGCGTCAAATGCATCGGCGACGATGATACCACATTCCTTTGGGATAATTTTAGTCGGGAAATTGCATGGAACCGCGAAATAAAATCGTTGGCAATACGGTAAATACTCGAGCCATTTGTTATCGGTTTTGAAGTCCCCAACGGTACTTTTTACTTCAATAATGGAGAAGTTACCTTTGGGATCCATTGCGATTACGTCCACGCGCCGCTTATTTGGGAGTTTGAATTCTTTAAGGGTAGCAAAGCCTAAAGTCTCAAATAGGCGACATACGCCACGTGTTAACTCTAGAGTCGTTTTGCGACGGTCAGACATATTCGAAGGAGAACAAAACATAATCATAAAGTAAACAAAAGGGGATTAATGTAAATACTTGTACGGTTAAATGTATTAACGAACCATTTGAATAGAGGATATAATGATCTTCGTCGCTGCTTAACAGGCTTTACCCCGCTCGCAAACATAGGCAGCGTGGATAATCACAAAAACCTCTAAAAACAAACCTAGAAAGAATAGCAACAGTTTTTGTTACACTAGTTATTTGCATTCTAGACAATATTAACAACAATGTTTCGGCAGATTATAAATAAGTGACGATGTGTGGATCAAAATCTTGTATATGATGCGTAATAGTATAAATCGTAGCCATTATGGCTCTTACGCGAGCTTCCACTGACCATGCGGAATGCATCCGTGCGGATCGAAACCGAGGCCCAGTATAGTATTGCAAGAACGGCTTTGGAGAGCGGTCACTTCGATTTATCTTTGAGGTCCTGCTACCGGATAATTGAGCTTGATCCTGAATATTACGATGCTTTCTGGTGCCTCGCGGAAGCTAATTACGGGCTTGGTAATAATAGCGAAGCATTGAAATGGTA
>JAYZFO010000005.1:0-47385 GCA_036336685.1 Pseudomonadota bacterium | reverse complement strand
TCTGGGTTTGTGTTTCATCAGAGACATCAGTGGTCGCAGAAATTGCTTTGCCCCCTAACTCCTCAATTTCAGAGACCGTTTCAGCATTGCCGCTATCGTCGATGTCTGCTGCCACAACTTTGCAGCCAGCTTTTGCAAGTTCGCGACAATAGACCCGGCCGATACCCTTGCCGCCGCCGGTTACAATTACGACTTTATCTTTAATACTTAGTAAATAATTGGACATATGACCGGAACCTCCCAACTATAAAACTCGCAGAGTTCTGCGGGCCTAGTGATTAATTTTATACAAAAAACTTAAGTTTAAAATACGCGTGGTCGAAGCAGGCGTCAAAGACGGGTGCCTATCTATAATCACTTAGCGCGGCATTTGAGGACACGTAACCCTCAGCCACATCCCGTGCCAATGCAGAAGCGTGACGGTTTCCCGGGTCACCATATCCACCTCCGCCAGCTGTTTGTATACTAAACACTGTTCCCAGATCGAAAGTTTCTCGAAAAGAGCCTGGATATTGTGTTTGGTTAGATGTGTCTGGTGAAACTAGGAACCGGCTTTTTGCCCCGTCTCCTCCTCCCAGCAAGCCTTTTGGAGCCACTTTTGCCCTGTCCGATCTATAAACGACGGTGGCCGTTTCTAAAAGTTCGTAATCACGACGAAAAGCAAGGCCTCCTCGTGACGCACCAATACCACCACTATCTGGCAGTGGCTCGTAGCGCCTGATACGGCAGGGAAACTCAGATTCAATAATTTCAAGCGGTGTGGCGTAGAGATTGGCTAGATGAGTTGTCACTCCCGTCGCTCCGTCATGGTTTTTTCCGGCACCGTATGCAGACCCAAAAATTTCATACTGATTGGTACGCCCGAGAGGTGCGTTTTTCCAGGCTATTACAATGGAGCCACCGCTCCCCCCGGCGTTTGCTATTGCTCTGCCGGGTACGAATGGATCAAGGGCTTGGAGCAGGACGTCGACGAGCTTGTGACAAGTCTTCATATACGATGAACAAGGGGCTGGGTGTTTAGGGTTCAAGACCGACTGTTCTTCGAATTTAAACGATACGATGTCCCGTGCTGCGTCGCTATAGGGAATGCTTGGGTCCAAAAAACCAATGAGGGAATAAAAAACACAGGCTTCTACCATTGCGATACGCAAATTTGCCGGACCTATTGTTTGGGAGCTGGACTCACTAAAATCAAAAGTTATTAAACCATTATTAACGGCAATGTGAACAGCAAGTTTCACCGGTGTGTCCGTTGTTATTCCATCATCATCCAAAAAACCTTCGGACCTATGTTCGCCGTTTGGTAAACGTCCTATCGCCGCACGTAAACGTATGGCTGATGCATTGGTTATGGCATTGAACGCTGCAAGAACGATCTTTGTTCCATACCGTTCGCATAACCGTTTTACACCGTTAGACCCAATTCCAATTACCCCGATCTGGCCGTGCATATCACCTAACACGAGATCGGCTGCACGGGAATTAGCCGCGATTAAGCGCTCTAGGTCCGTATTGATTTTGTGTTGTTGAACAATTTTAACTGGTGGGATTAACAAGCCTTCTTGGAACAGGTCCGTCGCTTGCCCCCACGTGCTGCCGGGTACGGTGCCGCCCATATCGGCTTTGTGGGCAATAGATGCAGTAAATGCGACACGCACACCATCGTGAAATACCGGCGTGATTAGGGCCATGTCCGGTAAATGGGGGAGGTTTCCCTCATAGGGGTGGTTGCAGATGAAACTATCACCTTCATTTAGGCCTTCATCGCCATATAGAGATATAATTCGTTGAATAAGATGGAAATATACAGGACTGTGAAAAAACATTGGGGGCGCAATTGCCAATTTGCCTTGTCGATCGGTCACTACGCAGCTGAAGTCGCGTGATTCTCGAACAATTGTAGAGTAACCCGACCTGTAAAAACGATAATCCATTTCCTCCATCAAGCTAGATATTCGGTTTTTAATTACCTTAACTGTGACGGGGTCAATGCGGGTCATATACATATTTTAGACCACCGAGGTATGGTGGAAAGGGCCTCCGCAAAAAACTTAAACAGGACTAGAAAACCGGCCCGCCAGGCGCTAACAAGGGTAATAAATACATTAGTTTTATGAGGAGTTCTGTACCGATGGTATCGTACCAGTACGTCTATACCATGCGACAGCTAACAAAAAGTTATCCGGGCGGGCGAGAACTATTAAAAGATATAACCCTCGCTTTTTTGCCTGGCGCCAAGATTGGTGTTCTCGGTATTAATGGTGCTGGAAAATCTACCCTCATGCGGATTATGGCAGGAGAGGATACAGAGTTTAATGGGGAAGCTTGGGCTGCAGAGACAGCTGAAGTTGGCATCCTGAAACAAGAACCAGAGCTCGACCCGGATAAAGACGTATACGGGAACGTGCGAGAGGGGATGATAGAGAATTACGAATTACTACAGCGATTTGAGGATGTTAGTGCCAGATTTGCAGAGCCACTCGATAATGAGGAAATGGATAAGCTGATTGTCGAGCAGGGTGAACTACAAGAACAGATAGACGCCATAGACGGCTGGGATCTAGAGCGGAAAGTTGAAATTGCTATGGATGCTTTAAGGTGCCCACCCAAAGATTCGGATGTAACAAGTTTATCAGGTGGTGAACGTCGACGCGTCGCACTATGCAGGCTATTGCTACGAGAACCTGACCTTCTTTTGCTGGACGAACCAACCAATCACCTGGATGCGGAGTCTGTAGCGTGGTTGGAAAGGCATCTTGAACAATACAAGGGAACAGTCGTGGCAGTTACGCACGATCGGTATTTTCTTGATAACGTTGCTGGTTGGATCCTGGAACTCGACCGCGGCCATGGTATCCCATACGAGGGGAACTATACAGGGTGGCTTGAGCAGAAGCAGTTGAGGGTTGCTCAAGAAGAACGAGAAGAAAAGGCTCGCCAAAACACGCTCCAGAGAGAGAGGGAATGGATCAGCGCCTCTCCTCGGGCTCGTCAGGCAAAAAATCAGGCTCGCATAACTGCTTATGAACAGCTTTTCGCAGAAGCTACGGAACGAGCGCCGGGATCAGCTCAGATAATCATACCCCCAGGACCACGCCTTGGAAATCTGGTTATCGAAGCTACAGAACTGAAAAAGGGTTTTGGAGAACGTTTGTTGATAGAAAACCTAAATTTCCAAGTACCACCTGGCGCGATTGTGGGGATTGTAGGGGCGAATGGCGCTGGAAAAACAACGCTATTTCGGATGATAACGGGGGAAGAAGCACCTGATTCTGGTCAGCTTCGGCTCGGTGATACAGTCGAATTAGGGTATGTTGATCAAAGTCGGGACGCATTAACCTCCGACAACACCGTCTGGGAGGAAATTTCGAACGGCGAAGATTTGGTTATTCTCGGCGAGCAGACTATGCAGAGCCGCGCTTATTGCGGCTCTTTCAACTTTCGTGGCCCCGACCAGCAAAAAAAGATTGGCCAACTATCGGGAGGTGAGCGAAATAGAGTCCACCTTGCAAAAATGTTAAAGAGCCAAGCAAATGTTTTGCTGCTTGATGAGCCGACAAATGACCTCGATGTAGATACATTGCGTGCTTTGGAGGATGCACTTTTAGATTTTGCAGGCTGTATTATGGTTATTAGCCATGATCGGTGGTTTCTCGATCGTATTGCAACACATATCCTCGCTTTTGAAGGGGATAGCCGATTGGTTTGGTTTGAAGGAAACTACGACGACTATGAGGCGGACCGACAACGGCGATTAGGTGAAGAGGCAGCTTACCCACGTCGCATAAAATACAAGCGTCTCATCCGCGAGTAGAATTTTGTTTTATTTTGTTTTTCTTCTGAGGGCCCTCAGCAGGCCAGAAATCCTACCGCCTGTCTGACGAATAACTGATACAAACTCATCGCGTTGGGTGACGCTCATGCTGATACCCTCTACCACGACATCGATAACCTTATAATTTATACCCTTAGACCTCACACGCCAGTTAACCTTAATTGAGGGTTTCCCCGGAATAATAATCTCCGAAAGGACGAGTGACTGGGAAGTTGAAATTTTGCGGGATTGTGTAACCAAGAACTTTTTACCACTGAGGTCTCTAAAACGGTTGGAATAGGCTTGCACAAAGAACCTTTCAAATAACTCGGTAAACTCGGTCTTTTCTTCGTTTGAAGCAATCCGCCAATAGCGACCTAAGGTGAAACGTGCTATTTGCGGCATATCAAAAACATTTCGCAAAAGGGCGTGAAAACGGGTCTTTCGTTCATTTGAAGACAAGCCCTTCTCACTAAGCGAAGCAAACGCTTTATTACCCATTTCGGTGACAAAAGTTTCGGCAGGCGCGGCACTAAAGGCCGGGGGCACAAACAACAGCGTAACTAGCATGGCCAACGTGAACGTGGTCCCAGTAATAAACCGATTTAGTATCATTTATTTTACCATGGTGCCGGCGCTATTGTATCGATTATTGAATTTATTGCGGGACAAGCCGGAAAGACTGCCAGGCGCTGGCTTATTTGCCGTCGGTGCACCATCTCGAATTCCATCCAACCGTTTTTGACGATACAAACTGCGTACAGCCGAGTAGAAATCAAGTGAATTTTCTTCTAGGTCATTTATTTGATCAAACTTTTGATACCGTTTGTCGATTGTAGTTACCACAGTTCGCGCTAAACGGACCTCCAATGGCGCAAGCCAAGTAAATGGGTCCATTAGAATGTCCCCTAATAGCCCAAACGCGTCCCGGGAGTTTGATGGACCAAATAGTGGTAGAACGAGGTAAGGACCCGCGTCAACATCCCATGTCGCTAATGTCTGGCCGAAATCTTCGTCGTGTTTCTCTATACCCGCTTCAGTCGCGAAGTCATTGAATCCTAATAGGCCTATAGTCGAGTTCATAACGAACCGGGTCAAAGTATTCCCAGCGCGTCCGAATTTTCCTTGGAACAAATCATTTGCAAAAATGACTGGGCTACGAATATTTTCAATAAAATTGTGAACGTTGTCCTTCAAAGAATCGGGGACCACTTCGCGGTAGACAGAAGTAATTGGCCTGACCACAGCTTTATCTAAGGCCAAATTAAAATCTAACATTGTTCTATTAAAGGGCTCATAGGGGTCATTAAATTCTTTGAATGTTGTTAAATCTTCTTTGTTCTCGGACGAGGGTGGAGTTGCACATCCAGCTACCACGCACGTTATTATTAATGCGATGGTGAGCATGCTGTAGCTCTTCATCTTCTTTATAGGATTCTGCCTAAACATGCCTATAACCGTGCATCTCGCAAATTAGCATAATCAATCTATTAACATAAGAATTTAGTAGTTAGAAATTAAGTGATCTTCACTTTCGGGACAAATTTTTGTTACATCTTCCCCCAAACCTGGTTCTCCGCGCTACATACACGTCTGTCGATATTTGATCCCGCAAATGTCAATAGATCCGCATATCTGTTGATGATTTATGGGGTGGTTGGATAATTTCTGCAAGCCTTTCCAAAAGAAAGGCATTTTATGGATTATGTCGTAATCTTAAGTGTTTTGAGAAAATTTGGAGAAATACCACGGTCTTTTCTTTTAGATTTATCGTGGCTGTTCCGGTATTGGCCGGATTGCAGTTACTTTTATACGTCTTTATTCTCTAGTTATTGCTATATACCCTCTCGAACATTATGCAGTTCAGAGTGTTGCAGATGGTGTTCCAGGAACGAACGCTAGTTTAAAAACCTAACGGATTTCATTTGGGGGTCTAGGTGCAGATTAACGGAGCGAAGCAGCTTATCGCCCGGGCTTTAAAGCGAGGGCAGAACAGTTTATCCGAGTATGATAGTAAAAGGGTGCTTTCTGCCTACGGGGTGCCCGTTGCAGTTGAGCGACTAGCTCCGACTGCCCAAGCCGCCCGGGATATAGCTGAAAAAATTGGTTATCCAGTCGTCCTAAAGGGGTGTAGTCCTAATTTGTTACATAAGACGGAGGCCGGACTGATTGTGATGGGAATTGGTTCATCCAGGGAGTTAGCGAAAGCATATAAAGATCTGCTGGTGCGAGCGGGACGAAACTACGACGGCACCTTTCTTGTCCAGAAGATGCTGAGGGGTCAACGGGAATTAATGATAGGGATGATCCGTGATGAGCAATTTGGCCCGTCTGTCATGTTTGGGTTGGGTGGAATATTTACTGAGGTTTTCCGCGATATTTGTTTTAGACTGGCCCCTCTCAAAGTCCGTGATGCCCACCAGATGATGAATGAAATTCATTCAACAAGCATACTAGACGCTGTTCGGGGAATGCCAAAGGTTGATCGTCAAATTTTATCTCGTGCGATCGTTGGTGTTGGCCGAGCCGCAATCGATAACCCGGAAATTATCGAAATTGATATTAATCCGCTTATTGTGGTTGGTTCAAAGCCCATCGCGGTTGATAGTCTGATTGTGTTGAAAGCACAGTAATGGCGGTTAAAGGTAGTCTTGAACGATTCTTTGCTCCTCGCAACGTTGCGGTGATTGGCGCGTCGCAAACTAAGGGCAGACCGGGGCATACCGTAATTAAAAATATGAAGACAGCTGGTTACAGTGGAGCAATATACCCTGTAAATCCAAAGGGGGGGCGGATATTAGGTTTAAAGGCCTTCACTTGTATCGAGGATCTACCCTTGGGAGTGGATCTGGCAATAATAATTTTACCCGCACTGTCTGCTCCTCAAGCGGTTCGCGACTGCGCGCGTGTAAAAATTGGTTCTGTCGTCTTAGTGGCCGGGGGTTTTGCCGAGGTAGATCAAGCGGGGGAGAACCTTCAGAAAGAATTGTCTCGAGCGGTTGAAGAGAGCGGTGTCCGGGTTCTAGGGCCTAATACTGCTGGACATATCTCCACCCCGGAAAATTTCACTTCAAGTTTCTTTCCCCTAGGTGAAATTCCCCGGGGCCCTATTTCTTATGTAGCTCAAACTGGAAACTTTACTGGTGCCATGATGAAACACATAATGTCCGCCGAAAATTATGGTGTGGCACGCTGCATAGGTCTTGGTAATACGATAGACATCGACGAAACAGATGTATTCGAGTTTCTCGGCGAAGACCCCCATACGAGGGCTATTTTCTTTTATCTAGAAAGTATTAAGAGGCCCAGGGCGTTCGTCGAGATTGCGAAACAAGTAACCCCTAAAAAGCCTGTAATAATGTTAAAAGGTGGTTCTACTGCGGAGGGCGCAGCGGCAGCACTCTCACATACTGCTTCCCTGGGATCAGATGACAGCATATTGGATGGTGCTTTGCGTCAGGCCGGGATAGTGCGGATTGAAGAATTTTCACATTTGTTTCTCGCGGCGAAAGCGATCGCGCCCATGCCAGCGCCTTTAGGAAATCGCGTTGGTTTTGTTTCACCCTCAGGCGCATTCATCGTTCATATTAGCGACTTGTGTCGCAGGAGGCTTGACCTGACATTTCCGACGTTGACTAAGCGGACCATGGCGCGATTAAAAGAGATTAGCCCACCTTTTATCCGCTTGGCCAATCCTGTGGACATTTTTCCGAGCGCTACTGTTCACGGAATGGAGTTTGCATATTACGAAGCGATGAAGGCGGTCTTGGCAGACCCCAACGTGGACGCTGTGGTTTCTATCATGATTTTGACGAAAGAATTGGGTGTTCCATCATTAGATTTCATACCAGAATTGGCAAAAAAATATCCAAAGAAGCCCATTTATATCTCTTTCAGCGGCGATCACGATTGCAATGTTGCAGCGAAGGCATTTCTTGAGCCGCAAGGGATCCCTACCTTTCCGTTAATAGAAGATTCGTTCAAAGCGTTAGATATTTTATTTCGTGCTCGGAGGCAGCTTTCTAAATGAATGCGTCGTTTGAGGTCCCCGTTATGTGGGCTGAAAAAATCAAAACGGCCTGGTGTGACTATAATAATCATTTAAACATGGCGTATTATGTTTTGATTTTTGATCATGCCACTGACAGCTTCCACGAGAGTCTTGGCCTAGATAAGGCGTACAGGAAAACTGCTGATTGTTCCACCTTCGTGGTTGAGACTCACACCAACTATCTTTCGGAGGTTCGCGATGGCGATGATGTCTACGTTACAACACAACTTTTAGATCAAAATGAAAAGTGTTTGCACTATTTCCATCGGATGTTTCACTCGGAAAAACATTACCTCGCGGCCACAACAGAAATAATGACTGTACATGTAGACTTAAGTGTACGGAAAGTAGTACCTATGCCCAACCGGATACAACAAAAAGCCGCAAATGTGTGCTGCCAACACTCGGTTTTGGATGCGCCTAAGCAACAAGGGCGCAAGATCGGTATACGCAATAGTTAGAGCACTTTTTGCGACATGTGGCTTTTTCCGGTTGCCTGTCCAGTCTAAACATTACTATATGAGTTTGTTTTGGTTTAACCAAATATTGTGTTCCCAAGTTCGGAGCTCTTGAAAGTGAACACTGCATCAATTGTTAATTACTTTCTTCGGTTCGTCCGCAATCAACAACTAATTTTAATTGTTCTTGCGGTGGTGACCGGCACCGCTGCCGCCTTTGGCGCGATAGTGTTTCGTGAGGCAATCGATCTTATACAGACGGGAGTTTACGGTTCATCACTCGAACAGATGTCTAATGTAATTCACGGATTATCGGACTGGCAGATCGTCGCGGTGCCCACGGTTGGGGGTCTTTTGATCGGGTTTTTTGTGTATTATGTGATGCCAGATCGCCGGGGGCGCGGCGTAGCAGATGTTATTGAAGCGGCTTCTTTGCGTTCTGGCTCCATTACCTTCAAAGAAGGCTTAGGTGGTGCCGCGGTGTCTGTTGCATCAATAGGTGTAGGTGCGTCCGTAGGGCGCGAGGGCCCGGTTGTGCATCTTGGTGCCACTTTGGCGTCACTAGTGGCAACGCGATTGCGTCTTACCCGCTCGCAAGCTGTAACGCTTCTTGGTTGCGGGGTCGCGTCGGCCGTGGCCGCCTCTTTCAACGCTCCAATTGCGGGTGTGTTCTTTGCACTTGAAGTGGTTATTGGACACTACGCCCTGAGTGCCTTCGCTCCAATTGTTATTTCGGGGGTCATCGGGACTATTATCACGAGGTTATACTTTGGGAATTTTCCGGCCTTCATTATTCCTGATCTATCCCTTGTTTCGTTCTGGGAATTTCCAGCATTTGCACTACTGGGGGTTGTGAGTGCAACGATGGCGATCATCTTTCTCCGGTCGATAAGTGTTGCAACGGATATTGCTGACAAAATTCCTGTGCCGAATTATCTAAAAACTGCCGTAGCGGGGTTACTCGTGGGCGTCATCGCACTGGCTTACCCCGAAATTCTTGGCGTTGGGTACGAGGCAACCGACAATGCACTAAACGGTAAATACGACCTGACAATACTAATAGCGTTGATCGCCGCTAAAACTGCAGCAACGGCAATAGCACTAGGTGGAGGGTTTGGTGGCGGTGTGTTCAGCCCTTCTATGTTTTTAGGAGCAATGGTCGGGGGTGCGTTTGGGTTGATTGCTACAGCAATATTTCCGGATCATTCATCCGGTCATTCAGCGTACACCCTGGTGGGTTTAGGAGCCGTTTCCGGGGCAGTACTGGGAGCCCCGATTTCAACCATCTTGATAGTATTTGAATTGACGGCGGACTATACACTAACGATAGCCGTAATGATGGCTGTAGTGATAGCGACAGTAATTACCCAACAAATTAAAGGCCATTCCTTCTTTAGTTGGCAACTCGAGAGGCGTGGGATAAGTGTGAAAGGGGCACGTGAAAGCGGTCTTATGTCGATGACGCGAGTGTCAGATGTAATGAGTCTGCAATATACATCGATTGATCAGAACACTGGTATCGTTGACGTACGCACAAAGCTTATAAGCGCACCGCACAGCGAACTGTTTGTCGTAGACGAAAAAGGTGCCCTAACGGGTACCATCACTCTTTCTGATTTACCGCGAGACGCGTTTGACCATTCAATAAACGAAGTGGTTAAGGCGCATGATATTGCCCGAATGCATCCGCCTGTGTTAGCAGGTGCAGACAGTCTAGAGAATGCCCTGGAACTGATGCAAAATATCGGTGAAGAGCACATTGGCGTCGTCGAAGACCGAGGATCTATGAAGCTAATCGGGTTTATTCATGAAGTTGACGTTATGCTAATATATAATAGGGCGTTGTTAGAGGAGAGACGTGCGGAGCGGGGTGAAACCTGATTTTATAGTTAAAAGCCAAACCCTGAACTATAGATAACTGTCTTCTGCACTCGTTAGATATGGTAAGTGTCGGGTAAACCCATTCGGAATTCAAGGTTCCGAATACGTACAACTCTGTAAGGCCTGCTATAATATGATATGCGTGGAAGCGAAGGGAATATGAATAGGGTGGCACAGTTGCCAACACCACCCTATCTTCAGGGGCTTAATTCCCCGCAACTAAGTGCTGTTGAAACCGTTGATGGACCACTTCTTGTGCTTGCGGGTGCTGGCACTGGTAAGACGCGCGTCCTGACGACGCGTATAGGTCATATTTTAATCACACGCCGCGCTTGGCCTAATCAGGTCCTCGCCGTTACTTTTACAAATAAGGCAGCGCGTGAAATGAGCGAACGTGTAGCCAGAATTATGGGCGCCACGACAGAAGGTCTGTGGATTGGAACGTTTCATGCAATATCCACGCGAATACTAAGAAGGCACGCAGAGGTTGTTGGATTAAAAACGAATTTTACTATTTTAGATCAAGACGATCAGGTTAGATTGATAAAACAATTGGCGAATGCGGAACAAATAGATGATTCGCGATGGCCTGCGCGCGCTATCCATTCGGCCATAGAAAGATTTAAAGACCGAGGCCAGCTACCGGGAAAAATCAGCGAATCAGAAGCAGGGGACGTCGCCGACGGAAGACTAATTGAACTGTATACCCTGTACCAAGAGCGCTTAAAGATCCTTAATGCAGCTGATTTTGGAGATTTGCTGCTACATTGCTTGACGATTTTCGCGACAAAACCTGATATTCTCGAGCAATATCAGAAGACTTTTCATTTTATCTTGGTTGATGAGTACCAAGACTCAAACGTGGCACAGTACCTTTGGCTGCGGCTACTGGCGCAGGGGCGTAATAATATCTGCTGTGTGGGCGACGATGACCAATCTATATACAGTTGGCGTGGCGCTGAAGTAGGGAATATTTTAAGGTTCGAGAAAGATTTTCCCGGCGCAAAGGTTGTACGATTGGAGCAAAATTACCGATCAACCCAACCTATACTTTCGGCGGCCTCAAGTTTGATTTCTAATAATCGAGGACGATTAGGTAAATCCCTTTGGACCGAGTCTCAAGAGGGTGATCTTATAGCTGTGCGAGCCGTATGGGACGGTGAGTCTGAAGCACGGTTTATCTGTGACGAAATTGAAAATCATAGAAAAATAGGCGCCTCGTTAGATGAGACAGCAATATTAGTGCGCGCTAGTTTTCAAATGAGAGAATTTGAAGAACGCTTAATCACACTTGGAATTCCATATCGTGTAATTGGCGGCCCACGATTCTACGAACGGCAAGAAGTTCGGGATGCTATTGCATATTTTCGTGTGGTTGCGCAGCCGGATGATGACTTGGCGTTAGAGCGTATTATAAACACGCCACGTCGTGGTCTTGGAGCCGCTACGCTACAAACGATTCATTCATACGCCCGTTTAACGAATATTTCGTTATACGAGGCATCCCTTCACCTTATTGAAACAGACGACCTTCACGCGCAAGCGCGCTCATCGCTCCGTCAGCTTATAGAGAATTTTGAGCGGTGGCGGGTTCAGATGCAAGTCATGAGCCATGTAGAAATAGCAGAAATAATACTCGATGAATCTGGTTACACAGAAATGTGGATGAAAACCAAGTCGCCTGACGCACCTGGGAGGCTCGAAAATTTAAAAGAGCTTATCTCTGCCTTGGTTGAGTTTGATTCACTTGGAGGATTTCTGGAACACATCAGTTTAGTGATGGATCGTGATGACCATGCAATGGGGGAGATGGTTACGCTAATGACACTGCACGCGGCTAAGGGGCTCGAATTTGATCACGTCTTTTTACCGGGATGGGAAGAGGAAGTATTTCCCAACCGACGGTCGATAGATGAAGGGGGTGGCGGGGGATTAGAAGAGGAGCGACGTCTTGCCTACGTAGGTCTAACAAGAGCTCGAAAAAAAGTCTGGATCTGCCATGCCGCAAGCCGCAGGATCTATAATCAATGGCTGTCGTGTGCACCTTCTCGATTTATTACAGAATTACCTGAAGAGTTGGTGGAACATGCGTTAGAACCTGGCTTGCACGGTGGAGTGCCGGAACCGGAGAGCTATTCGCCACGCGGTGACGGGGTCAATGCCCTTGGAAGAGGTCCAGGTTATAAGCGAATGCATTTGAGAGAAACCCATTCATCTGTTTATCCGCAAACTGAAATGAAACGTGAGGGCAAAATCGACGCAGGAGTTCGCATATTTCATCAGAAATTCGGGTATGGCATCGTCAAGTCTAATGATCATGGAAAATTAGAGATTGAGTTTGAAAAGGCGGGGACAAAGAAAGTAATGGAGACTTTTGTGGAGTTCGCATGACTCACACTATTTTGTGGGAGATTGCCCTCGAACTGCCCCACAGTAAATATATCGAGATATTTGAGGCCGCATTTGAAAGACTATCTGTTGCAACTGCAACCTTCCAGATAGAAACCACGCCTAAATGGCGGTTCACCGTGTATATTCCAGACGAAGTAACCAAAGCGGCGCTTGAAAAAAAATTACAAAGTATTGAATCACATGCTGGTGTTTCTTTGCCGGTAAAGACCATTCGAACTATTACAGAGAGAGACTGGGTCGCGGAATACCAGAAAGGAATGCGACCTATTAAGGTTGGATCATACTATATTTCCGGCTCGCATGTATCTGACCCAACACCGCTTGGTTGTGTGTCAGTGAAAATAGATGCGGGCCTAGCATTTGGAACAGGGGGCCACGAGACAACCCGAAGTTGTCTAGAAGCAATGGAAGAGATTTGCGGTGAGCGACCGCCGGTTAATGCGCTCGACCTCGGTACTGGCAGTGGTATTCTTGCGATAGCACTTGCTAAACGGCACAAAGTTCTCGTTTTTGCTGGTGATCAAGACCACGTTGCCATACGGGTTGCCCGCGAAAATGCGGTAGTTAACGGCGTCGGCAAGTATATTAAATTTTTTAAAAGCGATGGTTTCCAAAACCCAGAGTTACGGAGAAATGCCCCATTCGAGCTAATTATTGCAAATATATTTTCAAAGCCGTTGATCGGTTTGGCAGAAGATATCGCAAATGCTACCGGCACCAATGGCAAAGTGGTACTTTCTGGTATTCTAACCCCACAAGTAGAGGCGGTAACTGATACATTTAGAGACCGAGGGCTCGTTTTAATAAAGAAAATAATAAAGGCGGATTGGGAAACTGTTGTGTTAGAACGCGTTACCTAATTTTATCCTGTAAAAATAGTTATTGGGTCCCGTCAAAGTGTTTTGACGTAACCTTATGGTTGTCTAATGCGAGGAGGCAGTAATAGATAAAGTTTTTTTGAAAGGTCTTGCAGCCTCTGAAATTTCACTCGACTTAGCTGCAACCCATGCGGTCCTGTTGGAAATTTTTGAGGGCAATACTATCTATGAGATTTTAGATGGAATACAAGGGTTGAGAGAAAAGCAAGCGTTGGCACTAGGTCCTCACCCCCCAATGCCAGAGCGTATTACCGCGTTGCGGCAGGAGCTGCAGAAATTAAACCTGGACGGTTTTTTAATACCCTTAGCCAATGAACATCAAGGAGAGTTCATAGAAAAGCGGTCGCAGCGTCTCGAGTGGTTGACGGGTTTTAGTGGCTCCGCGGGGCTGGCGGTCGTGTTGCGAGACCGTGCAGCGATTTTTACTGATGGGAGATATTCCCTACAAGTTTTAAAACAAGTCGATTCAGATGTTTTTAAACCGTATCATCTGATAGAAACCCCACCCAATACATGGATCTGCGAGAATTTAGATATTGGGTCAAAAATTGGTTTTGACCCCTGGCTACACACGCCATTCGATGTGAAAAATCTGCAGAAATTATGTGTTCAAAATCAAATAGAGTTGCTCCCATTAGACGAAAACCCACTAGACTCTATTTGGAAGGACCAACCACCACGACCACTTGGGCCCGTTGTGGTGCAGCCGCACCAATACACTGGCAAGTCCTCTGCAGTTAAACGTTCTGAGTTAGGTAATTCGCTGATCGAGGCCGGAGAAGATGCGACAGTAATAACCGCGCTTGATTCAATTGCCTGGCTCCTCAACATTCGTGGTTTCGATGTAGCCCATACACCACTTGTACTTAGTTATGCAATCGTCGACCAAGCAGGCAAAGTCGATTGGTTTATAGACCCGCGAAAGTTGACCTCCCGGACCAAGACTTTTGTGGGCAACGATGTATCTGTTCATGAACCAACTAACTTTGTTTCTATGCTTTCGGCATTGGGAGCCGAAGGGAAAAAAGTTCGCCTAGATCTCAGGAAAGCCTCCGAGGCTGTCCGCAGTATTCTAACCAAAAATGGCGCTAAAGTCGTTGATGGGGACGACTTATGCTTGTTACCCAAGGCAATTAAGAGTGTATCTGAGATCAGTGGGGCGCGTACGGCGCATATTCGCGACGGAGCGGCACTCACATCATTTCTTTCTTGGCTTTCTCGAATAACCAAACACAGCACAGTAACCGAAATGTCCGCTGCAAGTATGTTGTACGAGTTCCGAAAAAAGGATCCGAAGTTTCGCGGCCTCAGCTTTGAGACGATTTCGGGTAGTGGGCCAAATGGTGCCATTGTCCATTATCGCGTGACTCCTGACACGGATAGACGCTTGTCGGCTGGTGACATTTATCTGGTTGATTCTGGGGCTCAATATCTTGATGGAACGACGGATGTGACCCGAACAGTCTATATAGAGCAAACAAACGGTTTTCCTGCTCCTTTGACGGTGCGGGAACATTTTACACGGGTATTGAAAGGCCATATTGCCATAGCTGAGGCCCGATTTCCCTATGGAAAAAACGGGAGCCAAATTGACGCGTTAGCGCGCGTTGCTTTGTGGGAGGTTGGTCTGGATTATGACCACGGTACTGGCCACGGCGTTGGAAGCTACCTAGCAGTCCACGAAGGGCCACAACGCATTTCTAAAAAAGGTGGAGCTGTACCAATGGAACCCGGTATGATTGTATCGAATGAACCGGGGTATTACAAAGAAGGGGTTTACGGCATTCGAATTGAAAACTTAGTAGTGGTAACTGCTTCTTCTGGGTCGGCTGTCGGACAAAAGGAAAGTATCCTATCGTTTGAAACGCTTACCCTTGCTCCAATTGACAAGAACCTCATCGCACCCGAATTGCTCAGCAAAAACGAGAAAATGTGGTTAAATCAGTATCACACGCGTGTTCGTGATGCACTGTCAAAGTTAGTTGATCAAGACACCCGCGATTGGCTAATAGAGGCGACAAAGGGGATATAGTTAAAGCCCAGGCGCCATGTGTTCCCACTTCTATACTGTGTCTGACAGCTCTTTCCACTGCTCTTCTGTGAGGATTTTCAAACCTAATGCGTCTGCTTTCTTTGCCTTGCTGCCCGCGTTGGCACCCACGACCACATAGTCGGTATTGTTCGAAACCGTACCGGAAACTTTCACGCCGAGGGTTTCGGCTCTATTTTTGGCCTCTTGTCGTGTCATTGTGTTTAGTGTGCCGGTGAAAACGACTGTTTTACCAGCGATAGAGCTTTCCGTTGTTATGCGTTCTAAGGGTTCAATGGTAATGCGGTGTTGGAGGCCTTGTAAAATTGTGAGATTTTCTTTTTTGTCAAAGAATGCCACTAAGTCGTCTGCGACCGATATCCCAATCTGATCTATTCCACACAGATTAGAGTATGCCTCACCAACGAGGCTGGGGTTTTTATCCTCATTTGGATTGGATACCCGTTCTGCGGCAGCAACAACCATTTCTTCGTACCAGACGTTCAGACTACTGTAGTTGTGCGCCAACAATCGAGCGGTGGCTTGGCCGATTTGCCTTATCCCAAGGGAATAAATAAATCTGTCCAAACTTATTCTACGGCGCATCCTTATGGCGGCGAATAAGTTAGAAACGGATTTTTCGCCCCAACCCTCCATTTCTTTTATTCCATGAGATGGCTCTGATTCTTTAGATTCAAGATCAAAAATGTCGACGGGGGTTTTTATCAACCCGAGTTCAAAAAATGTCCTAACCTGCTTTTCACCTATGCCTTCGATATCGAACGCATTACGGCTTACGAAATGGCGGATACGCTCTATTTGTTGTGAAGGACACAAAAATTCACCCGAGCAACGGGCTATAGCCTCACCATCCTTACGAACAACCGAAGTTTTTAAATCACAGGGGCAAACATCTGGAAAACGGTAAGGTTTTGAGTCTTTGCGACGTGTCCCTTCAACGACATGGACAATTTGCGGAATTACATCGCCGGCCCGCTGGATCAGTACGGTGTCTCCCTCTCTGATATCTTTGCGTTCGATTTCCTGTTGATTATGGAGCGTAGCCCGACTAACTACTACACCGCCGACAGTGATAGGTTGGAGGTGGGCTACGGGGGTGAGGGCGCCAGTGCGTCCAACTTGAATATTTATTTTTGTTAAAATGGTCGTTGCTCGCTCTGCTGGGAACTTGTGGGCTATGGCCCAACGTGGAGCGCGCGATACCGTCCCCAAACGCTCCTGCCAGTCGTGTCGATTTACTTTATATACGACGCCATCAATATCATAGGGTAAGTTTGGACGGTCGGTATTAATATCTTCGTATACCTGAAGCATTTCCTTTTCTGAGGTACACAAGGTCGATCGATTGTTAACGGAAAAGCCCCAATCGGTAAGGTTTTGGAGCCATTCCCAGTGAGTATCTCCTGCGGGATCTGATAATTTTCCGGATGCATATGCAAAGCATTTGAGGTTACGTTTGGCAGTAATTGATGCATCAAGTTGACGTAACGAACCGGCGGCAGCGTTTCGTGGGTTGGCGAAATTAGGTAAATTGTTGGTGGCTCGTGCTTTGTTTAATTCAGCGAAGTCCTGGTGGCCGATATAGACTTCTCCACGGACTTCAACTACTGAAGGAGCATGTTTTGGGAGTCTCTCCGGAACATTCGAAATGGTAGCCACATTAAGGCTAACATTTTCGCCCACTATTCCATCACCTCGCGTCGCGGCGTAACTAAGGTGCCCATTCTCATAACGTAAAGAGATAGAAACCCCGTCTATTTTTGGCTCTGCAACAATTTCCACGTTATTCTCGTGAACTAAACCCAAAAATCTCCGAACTCGGGTTAAGAAGTTTTCGACGTCTTCCATACTGAAGGCATTTTCGAGGGAAAGCATTGGTACACTATGTTTAACTTTTCCAAAACCGGAGACTGCCGCTGCGCCAACGCGTTCATTTGGATTACCTGTAGGAACATGTTGGGGAAACCTGTTTTCGATCGCGGTGTATAGTTGTCTAAGCATGTCATACTCCGCATCGGACACGATAGGCGCATCATTCTGATAATAAGCTTTATCATGTGTAGTAATTTCTTGTGTGAGCCGGGCTAATTCAGAAACTGCAGTCGTGTCATCTAGGCGCGCAACAGCATCGGATATACTCTCATTCGTGGTTTTATTCATGGCATTTACCAGATCATTCTTGTAGCACCGGGTCAGCAAGAAGCCGTTCTGCTGCTGCCCGCGCTTCGTTAGTGATCCTCGCTCCCGCTAACATTCTTGCTATTTCCTCGCGTCGAGATTCGGTGGATAGTTCTGCAGCCGTTGTTATAGTATCTTCGCCGTTGGCGCCCGTATTTATTATTTTTCTAACGTGAAAATGTTGTTCCGCGCGAGCGGCCACTTGGGGAGAATGTGTTACCACTAGAACTTGGACCCCTTTGGCTAAACGTGATAGCCGTTCTGCAATAGACGCTGCTGTGGCTCCACTAACCCCGGAATCAACTTCGTCAAAAACCAAGGTGCAGACGCGATTTGTAGAAAACAATGTTACTTGTAGCGCCAATAATAAGCGGGCTAATTCCCCGCCGGAGGCGACCTCGTTAATTGGTCCCCCTGGTTGTCCTGGGTTTGTTTGTATCTCGAAAGTTACTCCGTCAATACCGTGCTTCGACCATTCCGGTTTCTTTAACGTCTTCACGTTTGTAGTAAATTGCGCCTTTTCCAGACGAAGGTGAGGCAACTCTTTATTTACTGCTTTATCAAGATTTTGGGCAACAACCAATCGTTCATCGTGTAGTTGGAGCGCCGAATTTTCGTATAACTCACGGGCGTTCTTTTGCTTTTTTTCCAATTTTGAAAGGTTGTTTGCTGCATTCTGTATTCGAGTAAGTTTTTTACCAAAATTATCACGGATATCGGCAAGAGAATCTATCTCTGTGTTGTGTTTTCGCGCTATAGCGCGGAGCGCAAAAAGTCGTTCTTCGACCCGATCTAATTCGTGTGGATGTTGGTTAGTTTGGTTGAGAGTATCCTGTAGGATTTCGGTTGCAATAGATGTGTTTTCTTCCGCAGTAATTATTGCCTCAATAGCTGGCGTGATAGACCCACCCGTTTGTTCGTTGATCTGTTCAAGCGACCGGACCAATCTGGAAAGTTTTGATTTAACACCGTCGTCTTCTTCCAAAATATTAATCGAGGTGTTTATTACTTCTGATAGTTTTGCTGCGTTCATCATTAAGGAGCGAGCTGCCACGAGCGTCGCCTCCTCCCCTTCTTGGGGGTCTATCTCATCAAGTTCCGAACAAACGTGTTTTAAATACTCGCTTTCTGCTGTGAGTAATTCAATTTCACGCTGTTCACACAACAATTCTTTTTCAACATCTTTGTAATTTTGCCAACAGCTTTGAGTTTGAGTTAAAAGTTCTGTGATCCCACCGTAATCATCAAGGGTGCTGCGATGATTCGAGGAGTTGAGAAGCCCATGGCTCGCAAACTGACCCTCTATCTCAATAAGAACTTCACCAATAAGGCGGAGGGTTCCGACACTCACATTTTGGTCGTTGATAAACGCCCGACTACGATTATCGGGTGTTAATACCCTCCTCATAATAATTGGTTCGTCTATGTCAGAAATTTCAATATTTTTTTCTGCGAGCTTCTTACGCGCTATATGTTTTCTCGGGAGATCAAAGGAAGCAATAACAACAGATCTGTTTTGGGGTGTTGGCCCACGCCTCAGCAATTTGTAGTCGGCTCTTCCACCGATAGCGAGGTCAAGAGCGTCTAAAAGTATCGATTTGCCAGCACCGGTTTCACCTGTAAGAACACATAATCCCGATTGGAACTCTATATCAAGACGATCAACTAGGAGTATATTCCTTATCGAGAGCGAGGTAAGCATCTTATATTAGAACAACCAATGCCAAGCACGAGTAATTAAATTACCTTTCGGGCGGCGTTGATTAAGTTGCGGCTTCTCCACTAATTCATACGTATCTTTGTACCAGACGTTCCCAGGATAATTATGGCCTAAAACGGCGGCAACCTTTTGGGCTTCATCTATTATCCCAAGTGCGGAATAGGCTTCAACCAAACGATGCAGCGCTTCTGGGACGTGGGTCGTGGTTTGATAGGTGTCTACAACTCTCTTAAAACGATTTATTGCGGCAACATAATGCTTCCGTTTTAAGTAAAACCTGCCAATTTCCATCTCTTTCCCAGCAAGGTGATCACGGGTTAAGTCAATTTTTAGTTTTGCATCTCGCGCGTATTTCGAATTCGGAAACCGTCGCACGACCTGGTTTAGGGATTCTAGGGATTGCTCAGTAATAAGTTGATCGCGGGATACATCGGAAATTCGCTCATAATAAGAGAGTGCCTTTAGGTAGTATGCATAGGCAATATCTTCACTCCCAGGGTGAAGGCGGATAAAACGATTAATACTAATTATAGCGTCGTCATAATCGTTTGCGAGATAGTTCGAGTAGGCGGCCATTAATTGCGCTTTAACGGCCCAAACGGAATACGGGTGTTGCCGCTCTACCTCGTCGAAGCCGGCAGCTGCCTCTTTATAGCTGCCCGCTTCCAGGGAGTTAACCGCCGAATTGTATAATGGTTCAACCTTCCGTTCGATGTAGGTTGGATTGTCCTCTGTGCTGCACGCGTTCTGCATTAGGCACACTAAACATATGATGGCTAGTTGCCGGAAAACACGGTCCAGCATTACATTTCCCGTAGTAAAAGGTTTCCGATAAAAACTATATCATTATTGTTTGCGTCGATGTAGGCCCTCAAACATAAAAGGTTCCCAGTGAGAGTGCGTTTTATGTTTGGGCGTTAAATCATGCCAGGTCAAAGGTTTCTTAATACTTTATATTCGATCTGTAGGCTAAGTTGAGAGTGTAACAGAAGACCACGAATTTTTGTCCGAAAATACAGCGTGAAGAAGTTTGTTGTTTAGTTTGTGGCCCGAAAGACTGGCCCTCACGTGCCCTATAATGGGTGCCCCGGCGAGGTACAGATCTCCTATACAATCGAGGATTTTATGCCGCACGAATTCGTCATCGTATCTTAAACCGTCTTCGTTTAGTATCTTGTCGTCGCTGATTACCACCGCATTTTCAAGAGATCCGCCCAACGCTAATCCAGCGTTTTGCAATTCATCAACATCTTTTGCAAAACCAAAGGTTCGCGCCCGAGAAATTTCGGTTTTGAAAGTTTCCCCTAAATGTATAAACTTGCCTTTTTGACAGGATATTAATGTTGATTCGAAATCAATTTCGAAGTTAATTTGGAATCTTTCTGATGGTGAAACCGATAGGGACCGAGTTCCGTCAACAACTTTTACCGGTTTTAATATTTTTATAGCCGTTCTCGGGGCGTCCTGCTCTATTATTCCTGCGTTTTCAATCAAAAATACAAATGGGGCGGCGCTTCCGTCCATAATTGGGATTTCTGGTCCGTTAACCTCTATGAGTACGTTATCTATTTCGCATCCTGCTAACGCCGCCATGAGATGTTCGATGGTACTGACTTTTGTGCCATGATCATTCCCTATGGTCGTGGCTAAGCTGGTATCCACGACATTCCGCCAGGAAACGAAAATTTCACGAGCGCCGTTAAGCAAATCAGTGCGGTGAACGCGGACACCGAAGTTTGGTTTTGCTGGTTTCAGTGTTAATGTGGTCCGGTATCCAGAATGTAATGCGATCCCCGAGCATCCAATTTGGGATTTTAAAGTTTTTTGTTTTTTTACTCCAGTGATCGTCAAGTTTCACCCCCTGGATACCTTGCTTTCGTTTACCAAATGCCCAGTATAAATTCGCAGCAAAAGGTTTTAATCACGTAGATTTGTACCAAACACCGTCTAACAAGTTCAAATCAACAAATGTTACAAATTGTTACGTACTCAGCATTTTTTTGGTCTGGTTAATTTGCCTGTCGTCGAAGAAAGGCAGGAATTTCCAGCAGGTCTTCGTCAGATTGAGAACTTTGAAGTTTATCGTCGGGGGCCACCCCAACAAGGCTTGTTTGTTCGGGTTTTGCTGAGCTTGTCTCGGTTTGTTGTCCCGGTTTCGCAGCTGGTTCGGGGGCTGGTGGAGCAGCAGATGAAGTTGGGGCAGATCCTTTGTTATTCCCAGTAATTCTGCGGAAAAGATTTCCGCCCCGGCGAGGTTGGGAATCGGCGGGTCCACCATTAAGTAGGTCGGCCTCTTTGAAGGGGTCAGAGCTAGGTTCGGAATCATGGTTTGTTTTGGGGTTTATGGGTGCTGGTGGAATGAACGCTTCGTTTTTTGTCACCAGGCGGGGTTCCGCTCGTTCCGGTTTATTTGCACCGGTTATCTCGCGCTGCGCAGAGGCGACATCGTTTGCCCCCATATCTTCGTTTTTCGCGCCAGGAATGACCGAAGTTTCAGCCTTTCGTGTATCTTCGCTGATGATCGTTTCCAACGCTTCTGTATCTGGTATGTCAGCACTATCATTCGAGTTTTCCGACGATTGATTTGGTTTGGTTTGTTGAATATTGCCCATAAGAGAACCTTGTGCAGACCCTTCGTCCTCCGCAGAAACGGTATGCTTGTTTCGTACTAGTTTCTGGGCTTGAGAATACACTTTAAGAACGGGTCTTGGTTGAAGTTCTGTTGCTGCATCTATGCCGGTAGCAACTACAGACACCCGCATCTTGTTTTCCAGCGACGAATCCATGGTTGAGCCAAAAATGATATTGGCGTCAGGGTCTACCTCTTCTCCAATTCGATTGGCTGCCTCGTCGACTTCAAATAAAGTCATATCGGAGCCACCAGTAATATTTATTAAAACGCCACGAGCGCCCTTCATAGAGACATCATCGAGTAGCGGGTTCGAAATTGCAGATTCTGCCGCTATACGAGCACGTTCTTCACCCTCCCCCTCACCGGTTCCCATCATCGCCTTACCCATCTCACTCATTACGGCTCGAATATCGGCAAAGTCGAGATTTATCAAACCTGGTACGACCATTAGATCTGTTACGCCGCGGACACCCGAGTGGAGCACCTCATCAGCCATCGTAAATGCATCGGCGAACGTAGTCTGTTCGTTAGCTATGCGGAAAAGATTTTGATTGGGTATTACAATAAGTGTGTCAACATATTGTTGCATTTCCTCGATTCCGGCATCCGCTATCCTCATTCGGTTAACGCCTTCGAATTGGAAAGGTTTGGTTACTACGCCTACGGTGAGAATACCATTTTCTCGGGCGAGTCTCGCGATCACTGGTGCAGCACCGGTTCCGGTCCCACCACCCATGCCCGCTGTAATAAAAACCATATGTGCTGCAGTTAGCGCTTCCATAAGGTCATCCATAGCTTCTTCCGCGGCAGCCCGCCCTATGTCTGGCCGGGAACCGGCGCCTAGTCCATGAGTTATTCCTGGACCAAGTTGTATCGATCTTTCGGCAAGGTTTTGTGCAAGAGCCTGGGCGTCCGTATTTGCCACAACGAATTCCACACCCTCTAGCTGAGACGAGATCATGTTATTTACGGCATTGCCACCAGCGCCGCCGACTCCGATCACAGTGATCCGGGGTTTTAGGTGATTTTGGGTCTCGGGAACTGTAAGATTAATCGTCATTGGGGCCTCCTAGGCGTAGAAGTTGCGAAAATTCTCGTTGTGTGAGGGTGACCGTGTTGTAGTCTTCCTTTCTAGAATCGATAAATGCTTAGCCGCCATTTGTTAGAAACTTTCTTTAAGCCATTGTCCGATTCGAGACATCCGACTATTTGTTGGTTTTTCGTCTGTTGGTAGATGATCAATAGTGCCGGCGTATTTCTCAACTCCATAGCGGAGAAGGCCCGCGCAGGCCGAAAAGGCTGGGCCACTAGTTGCTTCAGCTAGCCCACTGAACCGAAGTGGACGGCCGATTCTAACCTGTTTTTCGAGAACTAAAGCGGCTATTTCTGGGATTCCGTGGAGTTGAGATGCACCTCCTGTAAGGACCAGACGACGGCCCGATAGCCGCTGTACACCACCTAATTCGATACGTTCGCGGACGAGCTCAAATGTTTCCTCTAGTCGGGGGGCTATTATCCCAGTTAGGATGGATCGAGGTACATGGTGTGGCTGATTATGGTCGTCTTCTCCCACTAGGGGGACGTCTATTATTTCATTGTCGTCTGATTGCGACCAAATTGCACTGCCGTACAGGGTTTTCATCCGTTCGGCATGGGCTAAAGGCGTCGAAAGCCCTCGCGCTAAATCGTTTGTTACGTGTCCTCCCCCTACAGGGATGGAGTCAGCAAAAACAACCTGGCTATCGTAAAAAACTGCGACGGTCGTAGTGCCACCACCCATATCCACCAGCGTAACGCCGAGGTCTCTTTCGTCTTCGACAAGACAAGCTAAACCGCCGGCATAAGGTGACATTACGACTTCTTCTATATCAAGATGACATCTCGCAACGCAGTTCTTTAAGTTGCGCACCGGTCCGGGGGCGGCATTAATTCTGTGAAAGCTTACGCCAAGTCGTTCCCCAAACATACCGCGAGGGTCACGAATCCCTCGTTTGCCGTCGATGGAAAAGCCCACTGGCAAACAATGTATTAGATCTCGGTCTTCAGGTTGCTCAATTTGGTGATTACGTTCTTTCGCGCGCTGTATATCAGTATCTGCAATTTCGTGTCCTGCTATTGACACCTCTATCTCGACAATTTCCGAATAAATATGGCTCGCAGATAAGTTGACGAAAATACGATCGATCCGTTCGTTAGCTAGCTCTTCGGCTGCGGTTACCGCCGTAAGAATAGCATTCTGTGCCGCTTCCATGTCGACTACAGAGCCATTACGTATTCCAGCTGATGCGTGCTGTGCAACGCCTATAATACGGATACCTCCTTCCGTATTTGCGTGGGCTATAAAACAACAAATTTTAGAACTCCCCACGTCGAGTGCAGCAATTATTCCGGTGCGTAATTTTGCCATTTTAGACAATTTCCCTAATTGAAAGGGATGGATGTTTATTGTTAATCAAGTGTTTTCGCCTTTTACCGAAGAGTTTTTTTTAAAATTTTTCGGTTGGTCGTTCCTGGTGCGGATGATCAACTGATCAGGTATCCGAAGGTCTATTGACAAGATATCTTTACTTAAAAGTCTGTATTGGCGTTCAAGTTTCGCAAGGCGGTCCCATGCTGCTACCGTATTGTTCTCTGGAAGACGAATATAGGTTCCATTATTCATTCGTATGTTCCAACGCCGGTCACCGACTCGGACGGCAGCGTCGACCCGTTTTCTGAGCTCGGGTTGGCGCTCTAAGACGTTGATTAGCGTTATTGCTCGTATAGGCGCATTTTTACCCACTAAAACTAATAAATTTTGGAAAGTTTGTAGAATTTTGGAAGTTATTACAGTTCCTTCGTCGTCGATTAAATAATGTTTATTTTTCTGTTGCCAAATAGCGAGCGGGCGGCGTTCTATTATCCTAACTCGGACTGTATCCGGAAACTCGCGTTTTACGCTGGCCGCGCGAATCCATGGAAGTGCCTCTAGATTGGTTCGTGCGGTGTTCAGATCAATCGATAGTAGCGCTGCGCCGACTTTAAAACCGAGGGCTTTTTGGATGTTTTTTTTCGATGCGTTTTTTCTACCATGTAGAATCACCTTTTCCGCTCGTAGTCCAGAAACGGCCATGCGATCTGCCAATGAAACAAACAGATTGTTAGCCTTCATTTCGATCCAGTTTGATTTATAAATCCATAATGGGCCACCGATAACCAACACTATTATGGTCAACCGTACGCTTGTTCGCATTGCGTACTTAGCCCACCGTGGCAGAGGTCGTTTTCGGCTATTTCTTTTTTTAATAAGCTTAAAGGAGGGTCCGGGGCGGTGGTTTTTTATTCGCATGTTGCGTTCTCCACCATCCAGCAAACTAGTTCGTCAAACTCTATTCCTGCATAGGCGGCTTGTTCTGGTACGAGCGAAAATGGGGTCATTCCAGGCTGCGTATTTACCTCGATGAGGTAGAGATTCCCCGGCTCACCGTCGCGGTCGTCGTACATTAAATCTGCACGTGAAACACCGCGGCAGCCCAATATTTCGTGGGCTTGTAATGCATACTCCATCGCCTTTACATATGCTTTTTCATGTATTGGGGCCGGTATGATATGCCGTGCACCGCCACTAGTGTACTTTGCCTTGTAATCATAAAACCCTGTTGAAGGCCGAATTTCTGTAACCCCTAGGGCTTTATCCCCCATGACAGAAACGGTTAGTTCTCTGCCGGGGATTAGTTTTTCGACCATAATTTGGTCACCGTAGGACCATATGTTTTTATCGAGATCTGAGAGGTCGGATTCTTTTCTTACAATGATTACTCCCAAGCTTGACCCCTCGTTTAACGGTTTCATCACGTAGGGAAGATCTAAACGGTCACCAGCTTCAAATCTTGCCCGAGTTACGACCTTATGTTGTGGGCAAGGAATATTTGCACACTGAAATAGTTGTTTTGCCATTGGTTTGTGCATCGCTATGGCTGACGCTAATAGGCCTGAATGCGAAAAAGGTATACCTAAGAATTTGAGTACTCCCTGAATGCAGCCATCCTCTCCGTAGGTGCCGTGGAGCGCGTTGTAGACCACGTCTGGAGGTGGGTTTAGTGCGCTTAACAGCACACCGAGGTCTTGGTTTACGTCAATTTCGGTGACAGTATATCCTGCAGTACTTAGTGCTTTACAAATACGATCGCTTCCCATTAACGATATTTCGCGCTCGTTGGACCGTCCTCCTTTAAGTACTGCGACTGACCTATTCAATGTCTTATCTCCCGCGCCTTAATCCCTATGCGTTCAATTTCCCACTCAAGACTAACCCCAGTATGACGTTTCACGCGGTCGCGAACTTTCTCACCGAGGTTCTCTATATCTCCGGCAGATGCGTTGCCTCGATTAATAAGAAAGTTGCAATGCCTCTCCGACACTATTGCATCGCCAACGGAAAGCCCGCGACAGCCCGCGGAAGCAATCAATTTCCAGGCCTTTATCTTTTCTAAATTCTTAAATGTTGATCCACCGGTTCGGACCTGAATAGGTTGAGTGGATCTTCTATGATTTTCTATTTTTACCATTCTGCGTTCGATTTCATCCCGTTGGACAATTGTGCAGGATAGTCTCGCCGACACGAACACCCATTTCTGGTTTAAAGCTGAGGATCTATAGGAAAAACCAAAATCCTTCATGGGCAAGTCTCGTAACAAGCCTGCCGGATCTAGCGCCTGCGCTGATATCAAAACATCCTTAATTTCTCGACCATACGCACCCGCGTTCATGCGGAGTGCTCCACCGATTGATCCTGGTATACCGCTTAAAAACTCTAATCCCCCTAAGGACTTTTCGCGGCAGGCACGAGATAAAGTGACGCTGGAGACGCCGGCTTGAGCAATGACTTCGGTGTTGTTGAATGTAATTTTTCCGAAACCCTTGCCCAAAACGATGACCACGCCTTTGACACCACCGTCACGAATTAAAATATTCGAGCCGAGGCCAATAACGGTCACATTGATCTGTGGGTCCAGTTCTCGCCGAAATGTCTGTAGATCTTCAGTATCAGCGGGCTTGAATAGTACTTCTGCCTTGCCTCCCGTCCGGAACCAGGTGAGACGCTGTAATGATGCATTGGCAATAAGTTCCCCTCTTACAGCAGGAAGGCGTTTGATCAAATGTGGAGTCGACCGCACGAGCACTAACACCTCCCGTTCTTCGCGCCATTTGCGCCGGAGGTATTAACATTTGCTCCCATTGATTGTAGTTGGTGGGGCAGATCGTTGGCCCAATTTGTAATGTTCCCTGCGCCTAGACAAACTACAAAATCGCCTGGTTTGGCTATTTCTTTTATCAGACTTGGCAAAGCTGATGGATCATCTAGCGGGAGCACGTTGTGGTGGCCGTGACTTCGAAGACCCTCAATCAAGGTGTCGCGATTAATCCCCTCAAGTGGCGATTCACCCGCAGCGTAGACATCCGCGATCAACACATTATCTGCGTCGCTGAAGCATTTACAGAATTCCTCAAATAGGTCGCGCAGTCGGCTATAACGATGTGGTTGAAGCACAGCTATAACCTTACCATTAGCGCTTGATTGAGCCGCTTCCAGGACGGCAGATATTTCTACGGGGTGATGGCCATAGTCATCTATTATGGTGATATTGTTGACTACCCCCGTGCGCGTAAAACGACGTTTTACGCCGGTGAAGTTAGCCAGCGCATCTCGCAACGAATCCGGTTCTACCCCCATTTCCAGCGCAATGGTCACCGCGGCTAGTGCATTCCGAATATTGTGGATGCCTACCATGGGTATTTTAAACTGGCCAAGGTAGGTATCTTTATCAGCCATCCGATCTGAACTTATTATTTTAAAACATGACGCATTGGGGTCAGAAGTAATATCGATAGCACGAATGTCAGCCTGGGCGCTTAGTCCATAAGTAATAATACGCCGGTCTGTGATTTTCGGTAAAAGGGCCTGCACTTCAGTGTCATCAATACACACAGTAGCAAATCCATAAAATGGGGTATTTTGCACAAAGTTTACAAATTCGGATTTTAAAGTTTCAAAATCACCAAAGTGGTCTAGGTGCTCGGGGCTAATGTTAGTCACGACTGCTATGGTTGCTGGTAGCTTAGTAAAGCTGCCGTCAGATTCGTCTGCCTCTACAACAATCCAGTCTCCATCGCCTAACCGTGCATTGGTACCGTATGCATTTATAATACCTCCATTTATTACGGTTGGATCAAAATTTCCTGCATCTAACAACGCAGCTATTATGGATGTTGTGGTAGTCTTTCCGTGTGTCCCAGCAACAGCGATTCCCCATTTTAAGCGCATGAGCTCTGCTAGCATTTCAGCGCGTGGAACTACTGGTATAAACTGGGAGCGTGCCTCCAAGACTTCTGGATTATTTGGTTTTAGAGCACTAGAAGTAACGACAACCTGGGCTCCGTTTATATTTGCCGCATTATGTGTAATTTGAATCTTGACACCTAGAGCTCTTAGTCTTCTTGTATTTCCACTATTTGCTATGTCACTGCCTTGGACGGAATAGCCAAGGTTGTGAAGTGTTTCGGCTATACCACTCATCCCGATGCCGCCTATTCCAACAAAATGAATGGTGCCCACATCGAGGGGAAGTCCTTTCATTGTGCACTATCCCGATTTTCTGTGGCCAAATATTGTGATTTTAAGAACTCGGCCGGTTTTAATAATTTTTCAACCTCGTCCACGACCCGCGCTGCTGCGTTACCACCCCCAAGTAAGCGGGCCGCATTCGCTGCAGTCATAGCAATTTCTGGGGTTGTTATAAGGCGTTCAAGGTGAGTTTGTAGCGTTTCTGGCGTGAAAGTATCATTTGGAATTAACCAGCCGGCACCAGCGGCTTCCATGGAACGCGCGTTTACTGTTTGGTGGTCGTCCGTAGCGTTCGGATAAGGCACGAGAATTGCTGGTCGACCTGCTTCTGCGAGCTCCGCAACAGTGGAGGCGCCGGATCGCGTTATGACAATATGGGCGGCTCCCATAAGCTCTGGTACATTATGAAAAAACGTTTTTAAGTCAACTGACATCCCCGCTTGTCGGTATTGGTCTTGGACAGACTTTATATCTTCCGCTCGACATTGTTGGGTGATATAAAACCGCTGTCTTAATTTTTCGGGTATGTTTATAAATGTTTGCGGTATTACTTCGCTAAATATTTTTGCGCCTTGGCTGCCTCCTAAAATTAAAATACGAAGTCTTTCGTTTTTGCGATGAAGTTTTGGGTATCGGTCACCTCTTATTTTGGTAAAAGCGCTTCTAACCGGGTTCCCGGTGTTCATAACCCGGCCCTCTATTTCAGGGGCCAGGCCAATGGTTTTGGTGAAAGATGTAGCGATTCCTGATGCCCGTTTAGCAACTAACCTATTAGCCCTCCCAATCACCGCATTTTGTTCGTGAATTATATAGGGTAGGCGAGAGATAGCAGCCGCTAACATGGTTGGCACGGTCGGGTATCCACCAAAGCCTATTACAAATTTTGACCGGAATTTCCTCAGCAATAGTTGCGCCTGAAAAATTCCCGCACTTATTGATATCACTCCGTTAATCTTTGTTAATAACCCGCCATGTATTCTTGATGTTTTGACTCTGTGGACAGACACATTTTCTAGTTCAAACCCTAAGTCCACGGCTCGATTATCGGTTATTAGCGAGATAGCGTATTTCCGACTTATCAATTCCTCTGCAACTGCAACCGCTGGGAATATGTGGCCGCCGGTACCACCCGCTGTAAGCATTATATGTATACCTGCGTTCATTTAAGGACTCTCGGATCTATACGCTTCCGTGTTAGCGCTAACAAAAAGCCCATGCACAAACCCATCGCCACTAGTGAAGAACCGCCATAAGACACGAAGGGCAGCGTCATTCCTTTCGTCGGTATTAGCCTTAGTGTAGAACTCATATTGATCACAGCTTGTAAGCCAAACTGAATTAGTAGCCCCGATGTTGCGAGTAAAATGAATAAATCGGTTTCCTGAAGGGCCCTTGTAAAACCTCTTAGGACGATGAAACTAAACAAAACGACAATAATAAGGCAGAGAAACAAACCAAATTCCTCACCAGCTACAGCGAAAACGAAATCAGAATGTGCGTCAGGTAAAACCTCCTTCACCGTTCCTTCACCTGGCCCCACGCCAAACCAGCCGCCGTTCATAAATGCTTCCAGTGATCTATCTACTTGGTAGCTGTCTCCTGAGGAACGATCGAAAAATTGATTAACTCGACCGGAAACGTGTGGGAGAGTTAGATAGGCAACAATCAAACCGGCGAAGCCACCTAAGAATAGGAGTGCTGCCCAATATAACGGCAGGCCCGCAAGAAAAAATTGCAGACCCCAAACAGCAGAAATTACGACCGTCATACCAATGTCGGGCTGCAGCAATAGCATCGTGGTGATTAAACCAAACAATATGGTGGATGCGGCATTTGCGTGTGGTAAAGTTTTTGCCCGAGCTGAAGAAAACAACCACGCTGCGACAACCGCAAACGCAGGTTTAAGAAATTCGGAAGGTTGTATTGAGACTTGCCCTAGCGGCAACCAACGCTGCGCCCCTTTCGTTTCTGAGCCAAAAATAAAAGTCAGTAGTGCCAAAAAAGAAAATATTGCGAGACAAATTAGGGCGGCACGAAGAACTCCTCTTGGTGATAGAAGCGAGACACTGAACAATAAAGCCAAGGTTATTGGTATGAACAGCAGTTGGCGGCGGGCAAAATATAAGTAGTCATACTGATAATGTTTTGCGACGGCTGGACTTGCCGCGAATGCCATTATGACGCCGAAGACAATTAGGGCGCCAATTGCAGCTAAAGTCCACCGATCAACCGTCCACCACCAGCGACCCAAGACAGATGTATCGGAGCGGGCAAAGACCGTCATTCATCCGCCTCCGATACTAGGGTTTTAACAATGTCGCAGAAATGGTTGCCTCGCTTTTCAAAGTTGAGATATTGGTCAAATGATGCGCATGCTGGAGAAAATAATATAATTGGAAGCCCGCTGTCGGCACGTGTCGCTGCCTCTCGTGCTTGCTCGACAGCTAATTTTAATACACCAGATTTTGTATTTGGTACTCCGCGTTGCGTTAGAGCCTCGGAAAACTCGTCTTCCGCCTCTCCGATTAGGAAGGCGTGGCGTACGCCGCTTAGATACGGAAAAGTTTGCTTTAACCCGTCATTTTTGGAAACGCCTCCAGCAATCCAATAAATATTGGTATGGGTCGACAAAGCACGTGCAGAGGAATGGCCGTTTGTTGCTTTAGAGTCATTTATGTAGCGAATTCCACCATATTCGCCGATATTTTCGAGTCGATGGGGCAGACCAGGGAAGGTACGAAAAGACACCTCTATTTTTTCGGCTGGTATCTTGAATTCTTGCAAAACAGCCCACGCGGCAGCTGCATTTTGCCAGTTATGCGGACCTTGTAGAGTGTCGATACCCGAGAGGTCAACTCGATTCTTTTCTTTATCGTGAAGAACGCTCTCTTTAACATATACCCCCTCTTTAGTTTGACACTCGGTAGACACCGGAATCACGGTCCAGTTTTTCACAGTATTGAGTTCTGCCCACACCTGTTGACCATAAGGATCATCGATACCTACAACCGCAAGTTGTTTTTTTGCAGCGGCATTTCTGAATATTTCTTTCTTCGCCGCAAAATAGCCCTTCATGCTTCCGTGTCGGTCAAGGTGGTCAGGAGTAATGTTTAAAAGCACAGCGATGTCGAATATTGCATCCTGGGTTAGGTCAAGTTGATACGATGAAAGCTCGAGAATAATTGTGTCATTTTTAAACGCTGGTTTTAACTGGAGGGCGGGCGTTCCAAAGTTACCGCCTAGTTGGACCGAGAGGTTAGCTTTTTGCAGAACGTGATGGATTAGTGCTGCGGTAGTTGATTTGCCATTTGTACCGGTGATTCCAATAAATTTTGCTTCTAAAGTATTTTCTTGTATGAGGTCGATATCCCCTATTATGGGTTTTCCCGCAGATTGGGCGGCTTGAACCACTGGATGGAGTTTCGGATATTTTAGCGGCACACCCGGACTGAGGATAAGGGTGTCTATCATTTGCCAGCTGGGGGTGCCCGGATGTTTTAATGGTATTTTTCCTTTAGCTGCTGTGTGCCGCGCTTCCTCGTTATCATCCCAAGCAGTTACATATGCGCCACCAGCAATTAACGCTTGCGCTGTCGCACAGCCGGATGCACCAAGTCCAAATACTCCAATGTGTTGTGAGAATCGAGAAGTGACAGGTATCATTAGATTTCGCTACCTCAACTTCAGGGTTGCAAGACCGACAAGCGCAAGAATGAGAGCGATTATCCAAAATCTAATTACGATAGTGGGTTCGGCCCAACCCTTCTGTTCAAAATGATGATGTAGCGGTGCCATTCGGAAGATGCGTTTACCTGTTATTTTGAAAGATAACACCTGAACTATTACTGAAATCGTTTCTAATACGAATAGCCCGCCGATGATCGCGAGTACTATTTCATGTTTAGTGACAACGCTTACGGCTCCAAGAGCCCCGCCAATAGCTAGTGAACCAGTGTCACCCATAAACACCATCGCAGGTGGCGCGTTGAACCATAAAAACCCGAGGCCAGCGCCAACTAGAGCCCCGCAGAAAACCGCTAATTCTCCTGCTCCCCGCACAAAATGGATTTGTAAATAGTTTGAAAAAACAAAATTACCAGCCATATAGGCTATGAGTGCAAAACAGGCAGCCGCAATCAGGGTGGGCATAATAGCGAGTCCATCCAAGCCGTCCGTAAGATTAACGGCATTCGAGGCGCCAACGATCACGAATATTCCCCATGGGATTATTAACCAACCTAACGGTATCAAAACCTCTTTAAAGAAAGGTAACGCGAGTCCAGCTGCTAACGTTGGGTCTGCTATTTCTTTGATCCAAACAATAGCGGTCGCCCCAATTATTATCTGTAAAGTGAATTTAATTTTCGCCTGCAACCCTTTGCTCGTGTTGCTGATTATTTTTCTGTAGTCATCAAGAAAACCGATTGTTCCCAATCCTAAAGTTACAAAAACTACCACCCACAAATACTCGTTAGTCAGATCCGCCCATAGCAGTGTAGCAATGCCGGTTGCTAAAAGGATCAATACTCCACCCATGGTGGGCGTTCCCTTTTTGGTTGCTAAGTGGGACTGCGGTCCATCCTCTCGGATTGGTTGACCCGATACCTGTTTATTTTTTAGCCATCGTATAAGGGCGGGTCCTAACGCGAAGCTAACAAACAGAGCGGTTACAACCGCTCCCCCTGTCCGCAGTGTAATATATCGAAATATATTGAGCGCACTAATGTCATCAGCAAATGGAAACAAGATGTGGTATAGCATAACTTAGGCTTTCCTCTCTTCGTTTCCTTCCACGACAGAAGAGTGTGCGTCTAGCGCAATCAGCGCATTTACAATCTTCCCCATTTGCATCGCGTTTGACGCTTTCACCAAAACCACGTCACCAGCATTCAATGCTTTCACTACATTAGGTAATAGGTTTTCTGCTGTGTTTGTATGTCCGGCGAAACAAGACGAATCTAATATTTCCGCTAACGGTTTCACTTCCGGTCCAGCTAGCAATACCGTATCGATAACGTATTTTTTTATGTGTTCGATTAGGCCTAAATGGGCAGACCGCGAAGTTTCTCCGAGTTCGAGCATGTCACCAAGAACTGCGACGCGTTGGCCGCCTTCAGGTTGAATTTTCCCGAGTGTTTCTAGCGCGGCTTTCATCGAGGCAGGATTGGCGTTGTAGGAATCGTCTATCAATCTAATGGTTCCCCCCTTCCAAGGTAAAACGTGGATCATGCCGCGGCCCGGCAGGGGGGGTAGTGAATCGAGAGCCGAGGTTGCAGCACTTAAGTCCCCGCCAAGAGCGGCGGTTGCCGCCAATACTGCTAAGCTGTTTGATGTCCAATGTATCCCGGGTTGTCCGACCGTATATCTTATGGTTTGGCCGAGCCATGCGGCCTCCACCGAACTTCCATTCGGAGTTATTTCATATTTTATTAGGCGAAGGTCCGCCTCAACATGGCTACCGAAGCTGATTACCTTTGCTGCTCCCGTAGTTAATGCAATGGAGTAGAGCAGTTCGAAATGCTCCGTGTCTCGGTTAATTACCGCTATTCCGTTGTTCAAACCTCGGAAGATTTCTGATTTTGCACGGGCAATATCCTCCAAGGTGTCAAAGAACTGCATATGTGCCGGCGCAACAGCTGTTACAATCGCTACATCCGGCTGGACGAGCGTAGTCAGCGGAATTATTTCACCCGGATGGTTCATACCAATTTCAAAAATTCCGAACTTGGTTGATTCAGGGGTTCGCGCAAGGGACAGTGGTACGCCCCAGTGGTTATTGAGACTGCTTTTAGTTGCACAGGTCTCTCCTTGTTGAGAAAGAACGTGAGCAAGCGCCTCTTTTGTACTGGTTTTTCCAACACTGCCGGTAATTGCTGTTATTTTTGCTTTGGTTCTCTGGCGCGCTGTTGCCGCCAGTAGGCCTAACGCTTGGAGTGTGTCTGGAACGAGAAGGCCAGGATTATTTCCAAGCGTATCGGGCGAGGTGTTTGAGACGACAGCTGCTGCTGCGCCTGCTTTAAATGCTGTCGAAATAAATGAATGTCCGTCGTAATTCGGTCCTGAGATTGCAACAAATAAATCGCCCTTTTCCAGTGTACGAGTATCTATCGAAACACCGTCAGCGGACCAATTCCCTCTCACGTCCCCCTCGGTTATGTTCACTGCATCTTTTGCGGTCCAGAGCGGTAAAGCGTGTGTCATACACCGCCCCCTGAATCTATTATTGCTTGCCGTGCAATTTCTAGATCGTCGAATGGATGTAAAGTTTCGCCAATGATTTGAGTTTTTTCGTGACCCTTTCCTGCAATTATCAACACGTCATCATGCTGCAGCAAAGAAATACCTCTGACGATCGCAGATGCACGATTACCTATTTCATAAGCGTCCTTGGCGGTTACCATTATTTCCGCTCGAATTGTTTTTGGGTCTTCTGACCGAGGGTTATCATCAGTGATGATTGTAACGTCCGCGTTTTTGGCAATTATTTTGCCGATCAATGATCGTTTTGCGCGGTCTCGCTCGCCGCCGCACCCTATAACAATTAATAGGCGCCCCTTCGCGTATTTACGTGCTGCCTTTAGCACATTTTCAACGGCATCCGGTGTGTGGGCGTAATCTACGTATACCTTTCCACCCGAGATTTGTCCGGCTAACTGCATTCTACCCGGCACACATTTCAGTTTGTCCAATGTCTCAATGATGTTGTCTACATCTCCACCGCAAGCTATGGCCAGACCCGCCGCACAGAGTACATTGTATGATTGGAACATACCTACAAGAGGTATATGTAAATCGTAATTTTTCCCCATGACGCCAAGCTGTACCTGTACACCCAGCTCTGTTGGTCGGGCGGCTTTCAAAGTAAGATCTTTTCCACGTTTTCCATATGTTAACTTTTGCCCACCAAATGCTTTGGAAAAGATCGGATATTCTCGATTATCAGCATTTAATATTGCAGTCGCAGTCGTTGGTAGAATGTCAGAAAATAGTCGTGCCTTCGCACTAAGATACTTTTTTACGTTGCCGTGATAATCCAGGTGGTCATGAGAGAAATTGGTGAACCCCGCTGCGCTGAGTTTGACCCCGTCTATTCGTTTTTGGTCTAATCCGTGGCTTGATGCCTCTAGAACCACATGAGTGATTCCAGACTTGTTCAAGCTGGCAAGAGTGGAATGAAGTGCGATGGGGTCCGGCGTGGTCAGATTTGGTGTTTGGGTTGGGTTTGCTGTTTGTAGCCCCAAAGTACCTATGCTGCTGGTATTGTGACCTAAGCGGTTCCATATTTGTTGGGTGAAATGCGTTACCGATGTTTTACCATTGGTTCCCGTAACCGCTGCTATTATTGCCGGTTGAAACGAATAAAATTCTGACGCCATATGAGCAAGGGCTGCCCGAGCATCGGGTGATGTTGCAAGTGGTATTTTTTTAGGGGTCTCTGTGCCCTCGGGGGCAAGTACCGCAGCGGCGCCATTATTTATAGCATTCTCGATAAAATCGCGTCCGTCTGCCTTAACACCTGGTAAGGCGGCGAACAGGTAACCGGGTCGTACTTTTCGGGAGTCGGTGCTTAATCCAGTTATTTCTATCCTATCACTATTGGGAGGTATTTTCACGCTTATTTGCGCCTCCGGTGCCATATCAATGAGCCGCAACGCCAAGCCCTCCGAAAGACTTTGTCTTACTTTCTAATGCTAACTTTTGTGCGGCCGAAACCTCATCTTCAATAGGTTTTAAAGCCAGAATGGGCGCTATACGACGGATGATCGCACCCGCTGCCGGCGCCGCTACCCAACCACCAGTAGCGTGCCCACTAGTGGCCTTATTACCTTTGGCTTCATCTAGCATCGTAAGTACAACAAATTGCGGACTATTCATCGGAAATACCGCAACAAATGATGAGATGAGGGCTTTCTTCTTATATCCCCTATCTGATGCCTTCTCTGCGGTCCCGGTTTTACCACCAACCAAATAACCTGGGACGTCTGCTTTTCCGCCCGTACCTTTCTCTACTACCAGGCGCATCAGGTGGCGCATCTTTATTGAGGTCTGCTTTGAAACAATCCGTTGTCCTTTTGTTGGATTACCAGGATGGCGCCTCATAATTGTCGGGGTCCGGTATATTCCACCATTTATGATGGCTGAAACACCTGCCACCAAATGAAGCGGGCTGACAGCGAGTCCGTGGCCGTATGAAATTGTCATGTGATTAATATCACGCCAAACTTTTGGCGGAATTGGGGCACCCGTTTCAAAAAGCTCGATTTGGACCGATTTCATCATACCGAGTTGGCCTAAAAATTGCTTGTGGCTCTCTTTTCCAACTTTCTGGGCCATTTTCACGGCGCCTATATTAGAGGAATATATAAAAATCTCTGGCACAGACAGCCAGCGTTTTTTGGCGTGGTAGTCTCGTATTGTGTATCGGTGTATTCGGATAGGGTTTGTAGCATCATATCCGTCGCGGAGCGTGATGTTGCCCAATTCCAGAGCCATCGCGGTAGTGAAAATTTTGAATGTTGAACCCATTTCATACACGCCGTGCGTGGTTTTATTAAAGTGCGAAAGCCGCGGTACTGCATTGGCGCGGTTAGGATCAAAATTCGGAAGCGACGCCATGCCGAGCACCTCCGCAGTATTCACATTCATGACGAGACCGGCACCGCCAATGGCACCGAAAGATTTCATCGCGTGGCTGATTTCCTGTTCCAGGACGTGCTGCACACGTGCGTCTAATGCTAGGGAAAGAGCCGTCTGACGGGTTCGTAAATCTTTATCGAAAAATCTTTCAATACCTGCGAGACCTTTATTATCGGGGTCAGTGTGGCCAAGTACATGTGCAGCTAAAGGGCCAAGCGGATATATGCGGCGGGTTTCACGCTGAAAGTATAATGCTGGGATCCCTAGTCGGTTTACAGCGTAATGCTGGTTGGGCGTTAATCGCCGTTTCAAATAGACGAACCCCCGTTTTGACCTTAACAATTTCTCGACGGCTTCCACATTAATATCGGGAAGCGCATTTTTTAGTTTTATTGCGGCCTGTTCTGGGTCAAGGACAAGCCGAGGGTGAGCATATAGAGATTGAGTATTGAGACTGGTAGCTAGCAATACCCCGTTTCGATCAACAATGTCGGCGCGGCCAGTGTATTTTTCGTCCTTTGCAACACTTCTAGTATAGCGTGGTCCAGAATCATGGTTAAAAATCGATACTTTGATTACTCTAATTCCAATTAATAGAAATGCGGCAGAAAATATTGCACCCGCTATTATCAATCTGTTTCGCCCGGTTTCTATCGCGGTCTTTCGGTCTCCTTCTATACGGATCTTTTCTACCATTTTCGTTTTAGGCTCGTTCATTGATCTTTATTTAGCGTAATTAAAGTTCTTTCCAGCCAATCAGGATTTACAACTTTGTTTTCAACAGTGGGCGGTTTTGATGAGGCAGTAGTCGTGGCAATTCGGGCATTTTCCTTCTTCGCTGCGATTAGCTGTATTAGCTCAGGCAAAGTGATTGTTTGGGAGGCGCTGATAGTAACGAGACCCAAGTGCTCACGGCTGAGGGCTTCAAGGCGGGCGGGTTCATTAAGGAAACTCCATTCAGCTTGTAAGACCTGTGCCGCATCCCTATCCGAAATGATCTCTATATTTAAGGCGTGCAGGCGATCTTCAAGATCCTGAACAGCGTGCTTTACGACGAACAGACCAATTGCGACGGAAATGCCTAAAACTGTCCAGAGTAGAGTAGATCGGCGCATAATGTCAGCTACCTCTTAGTTTATTGGCGAGGCGCTCTGCAATGCGCATCCGCGCTGAGCGTGCGCGAGGGTTATCCTGAATTTCGGATAGCTTGGGTTTCACCACTCCGCGTTTAATAAGACGAAAGGTCGTGGAATTATATGCTGCTGGTTGTGCGGGGAGATGGCGTGAGCGGCCCACGTGAACGCCTGACCGAGAACGCAGAAAGCTTTTTACAATTCGATCTTCCAAAGAGTGAAATGACACTATGGCCAAACGCCCACCAGGGGAAAGAAGAATTTCAGCGGCTTTAAGACCTCGCTTCAGCTCGGTTAGTTCGTCGTTAACTTCTATTCTCAGGGCTTGAAAGGTTTTAGTCGCTGGATCAATTTTCCCAGCTTTTCTCACACGCACTGTCGATCTCACAATATCTGCCAGCTGCGCAGTCCCTGTTATTTTTTTTAATTCTTTCGCGACAGAAATTGCTCGGGCTATACGGCGAGCCTGTGGCTCTTCACCATTTTTAAATATAATGTCGGCAAGCTCTGACTCGCCGGTGTCGTTTACAATATCCTCGGCGGTTCGACCCGTTTTGCTCAAGCGCATATCTAGAGGACCGTCCTGGCGGAAGCTAAAGCCTCGGTTGCCGTTATCCAATTGTATGGAAGAAATACCCAGATCAAGGGTGATGCCGTCAGCTTTATGAAGGCCGCGTCCGGACAATAGTTTTTCCATATTGCCGAAGCGGCCTTGAATAACGACTAGGCGACCTGAATATTTTTTTACTAAAGACGTCGCGACATCATTAGAAATCGCATCGGGATCCTGGTCTATTGCCCAAACGTTACAATTCGCTGATTCTAAAATCGCTCGGCTGTAACCGCCAGCCCCGAATGTGCCATCTATATATTTTCCACCATCGCGCGGTTGCAGCGCACAGATCATTTCGTCTAACAAAACAGGTTTATGTGAGAAGGCTGTCACCCCCCCCGTCATGTTTGCCCTCTCGATTGGTCATTGGCTATGCGTGCGCGCAATGACTCAATTTCCGCCTGTTGGTGTTTCTCAAACTCTTTTGGTGCCCAAATCTGGAATCGTGTTCCTCGTCCAACGAATTTGGCCTGAGTTAAAATACCAGCGTGGTCAGCTAGGTGTTTCGGAAGTAGTATGCGGCCTTCGTTGTCAAAAGGCAGTTCATTTGCAAGGGCCATAATTGTCTCTACCAGGCCATCGTGCGACCGGCCGACCAACGTTTCCCCGAAATTTCCGGCCGCCATCGTTTGATCAAAGCGACGCTGGTTTAATTCTTCTAAAGTGCGCCGACCAAAGCCCTCTAACGCTGGTTCGGTCAACGAAGGATATGCGATTATGCCCTGATAGGGTTCATTTGCGAGCGCATTACGGTACGCAGCAGGGACCGATACGCGACCTTTTTTGTCAACCTTATTCTCGTATGTCGAAATAAACGACGTCACGGGACAAACTGGCTTTCCTGTTTTATCTATTCTTGCCGAAAGATCGGCGTATACCTCTGCGCCCCTAAAAGTTATTGGGACAATATGGTATATCATGGGAATTAATGGGAATCAATGGCCAGAGCGGTAAAGAATAAATAAAAACTACGAATTCAAAGCATTGAGGACCGTCAGCTTTTAATTCATATTTAGAAGGTCAAAAACTAAGTATTTAGAACGTAAAAAAACTAAGTACCGGTCAAAAGAAGATTTTAAAACTAGTTTAAAATAGATGCTCGGAGATGTTTTTTTCGAACTGTGTTAAGTTTTGGTGAAAACAATCCAAGTTGGATATTGAAGTAGTAGGTCCAGGCGGTCTATAAGCCGGGTTCTGTGCACGCCAATTGGTGACGTGTGACGACTATTCATCTGGGACGCCCGTTACCGAGCGTCTCTTGCGACCAACCCAGGCAACTGCGCGGAAACACGCCAGCAAACTCTCGTTCACTCGTTGCCTCTATTCGGTCTTGCTCCCGGTGGGGTTTACCGTGCCGTCACCGTTGCCGGCAACGCGGTGCGCTCTTACCGCACCTTTTCACCCTTACCTTGTTTTAAAGCAAGGCGGTTTGTTTTCTGTGGCACTTTCCCTGGGGTCGCCCCCGCCGGCTGTTAGCCGGCACCGTGTTTCCGTGGAGCCCGGACTTTCCTCCCCTCCGCCAGTTTCCCGATTTGCAGAAAGGCAGCCATCCGACCGTCTGGACCTACTGTAGACTCTTTCTAAAAGTTGTTTAGGTCAAGAGTTTATAGAATGCACTGCAGCAATGGTCGCGCGTGTCTTCCCGTCTGCACACCCTGTTATATGGTGCGGCAGAAAACGGCGTTGAAAGGCTGTAATTGCGTCCTCTATAGGTACATCTGGGTCATAACCAATTTTGCTAAGAAGCCTGGGTATCTGTTCTAATGCTGCGGGACCCAGGTTTTGTTCCGGCCATATGGAAAGGCCGGCAAGCGCTAGTCTTTGCCAATCAAAGAGTTCACCTGGGTCCATTTTTCGATTGGGAGCAACATCCGAATGTCCCACAATCCGGTTTGTGGAGATCTTATGCTTTACGATAACAAGAGATAATAGTTTTTCCAATGCCGCCATTTGCTGTTTGGTAAAAGGTCTATACCCAAATTCATGGCCTGGGTTTGATAGCTCTATTCCGACCGACCGAGCATTTATGTTGGTCGCTCCTTGCCAGTAGCTCTTTCCAGCGTGCCACGCGGCTTTGTTTTCTTCTACCAAGCCATAAATCATGCCAGTTTCATCAATTAAATAATGTGCGCTAACCTCGGCCTGCGGATTGCAAAGCTGATCGAGTGCATCGCCTGCGGTTTCCATGCCCGTGTAGTGGAGAATGACCATATCGATATTATTTTCTTCAGGTCGTTCAGAATAGTTAGGGGATGGGTGCCAGATAATTTCCAAATTATACTTATCTCCCAGAGAAATTTTTCTTCCCACTAGTTTCATTACTTCTTAGCAAAATGATAGCAACACCAGAAACAGTTACTAGACCCCCAAGAGAGATCAACCAGGTGAGGGTTTCTTGGAGAAATATAATACCAAAAAGAACTCCGAAAACCGGACTTAAATGTGTAAAGGGCATGGTCTTACTGGTTGTATACCTTGGGACTAAAAGATACCACAAACAGTGTCCTAAAATCCCCACGATAATTCCCGTATAAGCGATGGACGCCCAAATTTCGGCCCGAGCCGTGGTTATCGCGTTCAGTTGGCCACGTTCAAGTAACAGTGACAAGCGAGCCATTTGCGAAACAGCGAAAGCCGCGAGCCAAGCGTTGATATAAAATACATTAACATTACGGTGACTTCTTAATGGAAGTTTGGCAGCGCCGAAGGATAAGGCGGAGACTAATGCTAACACTGCGTGAAACAAGTTGTTGTTTATTCGCGGCTCACCAAGCAGAAGCATGACGCCAAAAAACTTACCAGTACGCCTCTCGCTTGCCGCCAACTCAAACGCTCGCGAAAACAAATCAATGCTAGAAGCAGGGCAAATGGCACCGAAGTTATAAAGATCTGGGCGGCTGTGCCTGCATGGATCCGTTCCAGGGCGGCAAACATCAGACCGAAATGCAAAGTACCCATCGTGACTGAAAGACCAATAATCTTTTTTATATGACCGTGAGGGTATGGCACAAAAGGCGATAGGATAACGGTCATTAATGTCATACGGAGGGTCACAAGCGTCCAATCTGTTATTTCTTCTGTCCCTATGCGTACCGCGACTATGTTTGATGCCCAAACTCCCATGACGGAAATGGCGAGGATGGTGTGGTCTATTTTCATTTAGGGGTGGTGTCGATTTAAAGTAAGAGAATAAAGAGGATTTGTATTAATTGGGTTGTTTTAAATCAGAGTATTTACCGATTATCTATATATTTAGGTGTAAGTTTATTGCTTAAGCAATAACTCCTAGCCATTAGTAGACAAACTTATTTAAATTTTCACCTAAAGAGTCCACGTAAATTCTGCTTTTTATTTTTGGTACCCTGAAAAACATATACGGTCGGACATAGTTTTATCCGAAAAATGTGATCATCTAAAACCCGCGACCGTACTCGCAATGTGTGGAGGAGAAGTTGAACAAGACCCATCACAATTCTGAGCGCCAGCTAGGTGGTATCGGCCACTTTATTCGTCGTGGTGCGGAAATTTATCCAGCAAGGGTTGCAATAGATGATCTGCTCAATAAACGAACGTTAACCTATGCCGAGCTCGATGAAAGAGTTAATAAGCTCGCCCAGGGTCTGCTGCGCCACGGAATTGGACGTGGTGATTTTGTGGCGGCCATGATGTGGAACGAACACGCACTGGTCGAGGTCATTTTCGCGTGCGCTCGCATCGGGGCGATTGTGGCACCTTTAAACGTTCGTCTAATTGCGGGAGAGGTCAAGCAATATTGTGAGGAGCATGGTTGCCGAACCGTTATAGCTAGTAACGCATTCACTGAGCACTTTGAGAAAACGGACGTTAATATTCGTATTGCTTATGGGGCCGCGGTAGCGGATTGGCATGACTATGAAACAATTCTTGAGGCTGAAGAGGGGCACCCTTTGCCAATTCGGACCTCTCTTGATGACCCCTATCGATTGGTCATGACTGGAGGCACGACCGGACCAAGTAAAGGTGTACTACATAGTCAAGGCGGAACTATTTTTACGACGCTTTCTGATGTTGTCGAGTACGGGATTGGCCGAGGTTGGCAGACCGTTTCCACATTACCCCTGTATCATGTCGCTGGGATGGAGTGGGGCGTTTTCACCATCCTATGGCGCGCAGGTACGGTTATTTTTCCACCAACGACGTCCTTTAATCCACTAAAATATATAAATGAAGTGCGTTCTCGTGGCGTCCAGTACTTGGCTATCGTTCCTTCTATGATCAATCCGCTCTATCAAGCTTGGGATGGAACTCCCATTTCTGCTCCCCAGACCGTGGTCACCACCGCGGCACCCACCCCGCTGCCACTCCGGACGAAGCTCGCCGAGATATTTCCTCAAGCCAAATTAGTCGCGGGTGCCGGGTTGAGTGAGAGCCTTAACATGGCATGCCAAAGCGAGGGGCAATTTCTTGAGCATCCCAACAGTGTTGGAGAACCGCATATTGATACCCGCCTTCTAATTCTAGATGAAGAAGATCGGCGTGTTCCTTTCGGGACGCCGGGACACGTTGCCGTTCGCAATTTTAATACGGCTCTGGGGTATCATCTAAATGAGAAGGCGTCCCGCACAACCTGGCGGAAACTTAAGGACGATCCGGAAGGATTGGAATGGTGTTTTACCGGCGATATTGCTGTAATGGATGAGAAAGGTGTTGTGTCTATTGTAGATCGTTCTAAGGACGTTATTTTGACCGGTGGTGAGTCCGTTCCCTCTGTAGAGATCGAGGCAATTTATGCGACCCATCCCAGCATCAAAGAATCGTCTGTTGTAGGTGTGCAAGATGAGCAGTGGGGCGAGGTCATTGTTCTCGTAGCCGTACCAAAATTTTCCACGACGGACGATGAAGCGTTAGCGAAGGAACTATTTGAATTTGGTCGTGCTCGGATGGCCGGACACAAAGTTCCTAAACGGATAGCCTTTATTGAAGAATTACCTCGAACCCATTTTGGCAAAGTACTTAAGCGAGATTTGAGGGAATGGAACTTCGAGAGGTTGTTTTCGGCGCGCTAAGAAATCTTTTGTTCTACATGAACGAAAATTTTATTTTCTAAATATTTGTGTTAGCGCCGGTGATGAGATCCACCAGATCGTTGGGATTGTCCGGCAAAAGGTTTCCACGCCACGCAATATATTGGTCGGGGCGCACGAGGGCTATGTCTACTTCGTATAGTTCTCGGACGTGGGGGTCAGGCTCATCTAAAAGGTCTATCGGGACGCCTCTTGCGACGGCAGCCTCCAACAATGGCTGTACGTCAGCACTTGAATTACCCAGCCGCAATAGCGTAAACCCTTTACTGAAATGATCGAATAATGCAGTGCCGTTATCTAGCCATTTGTGTGGCGCTCGGCCCCCAGGGCAGCTGGTTGGAACGTAGGTAAAAGCGTCGCTTACCGGAATTTCGCCTTTCTCCGAGGCGATAATAGGCGAACCGTCGTACCGGGCTCCGAGTTGGATGCCCATACAAAAATATTCCTCTGCGAGTGCGTGCTCGGTGCGCCGTCCTAACTCCGCTCGTATTTTTGCACCCTCAGGATTTTCTGTTTCAATGTTTTCGGGAACTGTCAGGGCTGATTTGGCTTGAGCAAGGGCGTAGGATTGGGCAAGATTTCTCATTGCCACCGGCCGCCGTTCGGCTTCGTATGTGTCAAGTAGACGCCTGTCGGCCCAGCCTTGGTAGTTAGCGGCGAGCTTCCAACCCAAATTTTCCGCATCCCCAACACCCGTGTTCATCCCAAAACCTCCAGTCGGGGTGAATAGGTGTGCCGCGTCTCCAGCAATATAGGCGCAGCCTTTTCCATATCGATCCGCAACCAAAGATAATCCCGCTTGCCAGGGTTTAGAGGAAAGTATCTTCAGAGGTATTTCCTCTCCAACTACCCGCCAAATATACGGCCGAGGGTCAAGGGAACCAGGGTCTTGATTGGGTTCCAGTTTAGCCCACGTCAAAAAATGGCCTTTACCATCTAAGGCGACAATTGATGCCCTTCCTTCTGGGTTCATTGAATGAAACTGCCAGGGAGGGTCAGTTTTCATTATTTCGTATAGAGCTGGTGCTTCAAAATAGACCGACAACATTTGACCCATCATGAAGTCCACTTCTTCACCGCTACGCCCACTATAATTTATACCCAGCTGACGCCTAACTGAACTCCGGCCGCCGTCACAACCAACGATAAATCTCGCTCGAACGGTTTCCCGTTTACCTGTCTCATTTTGTTCAATTTTTGCCGTTACCTGTTCGTCCGATTGATAGAATTCTGTAAGTCGCCAACCAAACCTTAGGTCTACACTGCTCTGATTTTGTAGTTCCTCTTTCAGGATACGCTCGACAAACATCTGTGAGGCACGTTGAAGAGGCTCAGGCCCAATTTCAAGATCATAGGATCCGGGGGTGAGCCTTTCTCTCAAGGTCGGAATTTTAATTCTACCAAGCTCGTGCGAATTAATTCTCGTTACAAATATCGCATCTCCGCAGTGGTCTAGCGGCAGCCCGACCTTGCGTATCCGCTCCGCTATGCCGAGACGCCTGTAATGCTCCATTGTCCGAGCGTTGTGGGTATTGCCTTGCGGGTGATTGGGGGTTGAGTTGTGTTCGCTGATCAGCACACACGGTACTTCTCGCCACGCTAAATCAAGTGCGAGGTTCATTCCTATGGGGCCACCACCCACGATGAGGATCGGTGTGTTGAGCATTTGTTGGCGTCCGTTTCAGTGGACTATTTTTGATACATTATCGGTCTGAATTATAATGGATCATGGTCTGAACTTCGGTTGGGAGGGTATAAGCATTCATTGTTGGAGCCGCAATACCCCAAATCTATGCATTGAGAAGCGGCTGACAGGTCTGTTTACGGGGGATATAGTCCGCTCAACAGACTTAAATAAAGGTTAAAAAATGGTAAGTACAGACGGCGACCGGATCATTGCCCTAGAAGAGCATTACTTCGACCCCACAATTGCGGACGAATATAACGATAAGACCGGTTTTTCCGGAACGCCGATTAGGAAAAAATTGGACGATTTATACGATCTTAGGATCAAAGAAATGGATGCATCCGGGGTTGACATACAAGTTCTCTCACAGGGTGCACCAGGTGTACAACGTTTTGAGCCTATGAAGGCTGTTACGCTCGCTATCGCGGCTAATGACCGCCTGCATGAGACCTGTCAAAGACATCCAGAGAGGTTTGCAGGATTTACGACGTTAGCCTCGCCTGCGCCCCAGGCTGCTGCGGATGAGCTCGAACGCACGGTGAAAGACTATGGCTTCAAGGGGGGGATGATCCATGGGTTAACCAACGGTGAGTTTATAGACCAGAAAAAGTATTGGCCTATCTTCGAGCGTGCAGAACAATTGGATGTTCCCATTTATATACACCCTGCAGTTCCTCATCCGGATGTCGTTAAGGCCTATTATGCTGACTATCTTCCTAAATTTCCTTCTCTTTTGACCGCTGCATGGGGATTCACTGTTGAGACTGCCACCGCTGGAATTCGAATGGTTCTCAGCGAAGTATTTGATGAATACCCCAAATTACAAATAATCTTAGGACACTTGGGTGAAGGATTGCCCTTTCTTCTTTGGCGTATTAGTGATGCGTTGGGCAGGGATAATAACTATCCTTTTCGGAATACATTTTGTAACCATTTTCACATCACGACATCTGGTAATTTTTCAGATCCCGCAATGCAGTGCTCGATGATGGAGATGGGTATCGATCGAATTATGTTCTCGGTTGATTACCCCTTCGCTGAGAACGTTCACGGGACCAAATGGATGGATAATATTTCGCTTAGCCCGGACGATAAAAAGAAGGTCCTGTGCGCGAACGCTGAACGCCTCCTTAAAATGTAGCTCAAATAAATAGAGTTCAAAAGAGGAAAATCATTGTGTCCAAAGAAAAACAAAACCCGGGCCCGTGGCAATTCTGGATTGATCGCGGTGGGACGTTTACGGACTTTGTAATTCGGTCGCCAGAGGGCCAACTTTCTACCCACAAACTTCTTTCTGAAAATCCAGAACAATATAAAGACGCCGCGCTTGCCGGTATCCGCGATGTGCTTGGGTTGGATGAGGGTCAGCCTATTCCTGGCAGAACCGTAGAAGAAATAAAAATGGGGACTACGGTAGCCACAAATGCCTTGCTTGAACGAAAGGGAGAACGCACAGTTCTTGCAGTCACAAAGGGTTTTGCAGACCAGCTTCGAATTGGCTATCAAAACCGACCAAATATATTTTCTCGAAAAATTGAACTCCCCGAACAACTTTACGAGAGGGTCGTCGAGAT
>JAYZFO010000004.1:0-33212 GCA_036336685.1 Pseudomonadota bacterium | reverse complement strand
CATGTGTAGTGAGCGCCTTCGCGACGCCATGGGCGGCAAAGATTTATTTCTCCACCACGGCTATGCTGTCATGCTTATCGAGGGACAGTGGGTGAAGGCAGCTCCAGCATTTAATATTGAACTTTGCAATAAGTTCGATGTTACCCCGACTGAGTTTGACGGTAGAGAAGATGCCTTGTTACAAGAATTTGACAAGAAGGGGCGGAAACATATGGAATATGTCAGGCAACATGGAATTTGGTCCGACCTACCCTTTGAACGGATTTACGAAGACTTTGACGAATACTATGGTCACGAACTGTGGGACCGTTGCCGGGAAGCTATCGCACAAAATGAGCGGAAACAGGGGAAAAATTTTGAGGATGAAAAGCCCGTAACATAATCATGCTACCCAATGTTTCTTCTCGCATACCAAAAACTTTGTTGAAGGCGCGGACAGAACTTATACCGATTTCTCATCTAATAGAGAATGAGACGCCAAAAACCGACGAAGAGGGCTATGCACTCCAGGCTGCACTGCATGACGAGTTTCGTATATTTGGACAAGGTGAGCTCGCGGGATGGAAAATCGGCGCCACAACTTCCTCTATGCAAAAATATTTAGGTGTAGACGGCCCAGCCTACGGCAGAATCATGTCTGCAAACTGTTATAATTCCGACGAGTCACTCTCCGAGGCTAAATTCTTTAAACCGGGAATAGAATGCGAAATAGGGGTCCGAATTGGAAACGCCCCGCACGAAAAAAAACACACCCGTGAAGACGTTATGGAGTTGATTGGAACTGTCTTTCCAGCAATTGAAATAGTAGAAAATCGCTACGGTAATTTTCAAAAATGGGGAACACCGCTGCTAATAGCAGATGATTTTTTTCATAAGGCTGCGGTACTTGGGAAAGAAATATCTGATTGGGATGGTATAGACCTATCTCTGATCAAAGGTGAAACATGGATAGACGGTCAAATTGAGGGTTCTGGATCGGGGGCGGAGGTGATGGGACACCCTCTCGAAGCGGTCGCTTGGTTAGCAAACACACTTCTGGATCATGGTTTTCAATTGTCAGAAGGGCAAATTATCCTGACAGGATCAGTTACTCCAGTAATATGGTTAGAAAATTATCCATGTTCCGTACAAATAAAATGTTCTTCGCTTGGAACCGTGAGCGCAGATTTTACGGATTGACGCCTAACTCGCTTTTCCCCCTTCTATTTTCTGCCCCACAGCGGGCACACCCCCCTCTTCGCCCCATCGTGGTGCGGATTCAATATCCACATTTAGTTGGTCAAGCATTCGCATACAGGATTGATCGACAATATCCTCTAGCGATTTAGGACGATTGTAGAAAGCCGGTACAGGAGGAAAAATAACGGCGCCAATTCGTGCAAGCTTGGCAAGGTTTTCTAAGTGGCCAAGGTGTAATGGCGTCTCTCTAATGGCAATAATAAGTTTTCGGCCCTCTTTAAGTATTACGTCAGCCGCGCGGCTGACAAGATCACCTGTGTTACCCATGGAAATATTCGACATAGTTTTGATTGAGCACGGTGCCACGATCATTCCCTCTGACCGAAAGGATCCAGACGAAATTGACGCCCCTATGTTAGAGGGTTCATGTACCTCGTGAGCCAAACCATTTATATAATCGAGTTCCAGATCGTGCTCCATCTTGAGCGTGAGCTTCGCCGAACGGCTCATCACGAGGTGTATTTCAATATTTGGATCCGTCCGCATTAGCTCCATTAGACGCACACCATAAATGGTGCCGGTGGCTCCGGTTATACCTACAATTACACGTTTCATTATTTTTTCCTGCGCTTTGTATTTTAATATAGTCAAATATGAGGCCATGTCGATAATTTTGGCGTTAAGTAGTTGATTCAATAGCAATTTGGTTTATCAACTATCCTACTTTCACCGAAAAGAAAGATATAAATGACAGAGTTAGACGCCTCTGGACGGCCTTTGAAGCGTTTCAAAGGTCTTATGGAATTTTTAGGTGCGAAAATGACCGCGTGGGGACCAGATTATGCGGCAATTCAGATCCAGGTAGCCGATTGTCACCGAAATGGGATAAACGTTGTACACGGCGGGGTAATGGCTGCATTAATTGATACAGCGGGCGCGCACGCTGGAATTTTCTGTCCAGAACCTACCGAAACGCGCAACGCTATGACAATTTCTCTGAACGTAAATTTGGTTGGTAATATAACTAAAGGCACGTTGATCGCAGAAGCCCGCGTCCGCAAAGCTGGGAAAACAATATTTGTGTCATCCTGCGACGTTCACGATGAAAAGGGCAACCTTCTAGCAACGGGAGAGGTAGTCGGGAGGTACGGCCCAGATAGCGGCACAAAGAAAATTAGACCCGCACCTCCAAAGAATTAATCTATAATATAGGGGCATACAAAAAGCTTATTATTAATTATGACTCACACAACATTTCTCCCCAAATATCAAAATAAACTATGCGGATGAGAACACTTAAGGGCATAATATCCCTGTTATTTCTCTGTTTTCTGGGGATACTGTTAAGCGTTTCGAAACAAACCCAAGCTGAGACAGTTTCCTCCAAAAACATTGACGTCAACTATGACGAAAACTTCCCCAAAATGATTGGGCAAATACAGATACACATCACAAAATATTCAGACTCGCTCGTGGATCTTGCACGGAATAATGGACTTGGATTCACAGAAATCACGGCCGCAAATCCCGGTATTGATCCATGGGTTCCCGGCGCACACCGCAAAATAATACTCCCTACGGCACACATTGTTCCGAGAGGTCCCCGTGAGGGAATACTGATAAACCTAGCTGACCAACGGCTCTATTTATTTGATGAGAATCGAAAGACGGTACAATCAGTTCCATTAGGTATTGGCAATGCAGGTTGGGACACACCAAAGGGTGTCACCAAAGTCGTGCGTAAGCAGCATTTACCAACATGGTATGTCCCAAAGTCTGTGCGGCTAGACCAACCCGAACTGCCAGCCGTGATAGGACCTGGGCCGGATAACCCACTCGGGACCCACGCGGTTTATTTAGATTGGCCTGCTTATCTCTTTCACGGGACCAACAAACCCTACGGTGTTGGTCGAAGGGTAAGCCATGGGTGTATACGACTTTATCCAGAGGACATTGTCCGGCTTTTTGATAAAATTAAAATTGGTACCAAGGTAACAATCATTGACCAACCTATGAAATTAGCATTTGTGAACGGCAGGCTCTGGCTCGAAGTTCATCCAGACCAAATTCAGGCTGATGAAATTGAACAAAAAGGAAAATTAACGCCCACTAAACCGCCCGAATTTGAGTATCTTATCGTTCTCGCAGCGGGCAACAACTCACATCTCATCGACTGGACGAAAGCTAGAACTGTGGCCAAGGAGCGTCGAGGCATCCCGATACAGATTCTCAAATAAGAAACGACGTTACCAATTTTGATAACGTCGCATCAATTTTTAATCCGTTGATTTACTTGCGAAGATTTTTCTGAAAAATCCTATCTGCTTTATCACCGGCAGCTTTTGCTTCAGCCGCACCTCGGTTCGCCGCATCCGCAGCAGCGCGGGCAGCAGCAGCAGCAGCTTTAGCAGCAGCAGCAGCGGCTTTAGCAGCAGCAGCAGCAGCTTTAGCATCCGACGACGCTTTGATTGAGGCGGCTTTGGCGTCAGCCGCGTTTGCGCTGGCCTTTTCAAGCAGTGCCTTATCATTCTGGTTCACCGTTTCGCAACCAGCCACAAACAGAAGCGGCGAAGCGATAACGATCAGGTATTTTAGAGCCTTCATTTTTTTTACCTCCTCAGGGGTACGCAATGTAATCCTAACTGCCAAATCCCAGACTGTGCAAAGCCTTACCTCAAAACGCACACCAACACCAGTCTTAGTATCCCGATTAAATCAGAGATTTCCCAAGTTTTTCAAATAAAAAGAATAAAATAACATATTAATGACCGACAACTACTGCAGCCAAGATCAAATTAGGCTATGTTTTCAACTCGGCAATTCGGCTGTTCCCTCATGATGGATATTGGCTTTCGATGGATTGGATACAATATTGGTTTATGTTCCCGATAGCCGTGTGCGTTGCCACCTCGGCAATGTTAAGTGGCATAGGTGGCGCGGCACTATTTATTCCGATCTTTGTGATTATCTTTCCTATTCTCGGACCAGAATATCCGCTTACAACCTCAGCGGCAATCGGATCAGCTCTTATGACAGAGGTATTTGGATTTTCATCTGGCTTCATAGGCTATTACCGTAAACGTTTAATAGATTTCAAGAGTGCTATGCCATTTCTTGCAGTCTCCATTCCTGTCGCAGTTATTGGAGCGCTAATGTTTGGGATACTGCAAGAGCAAGAAACACTTCTTAAAGCGGCTTACGCGTGCCTAATGCTCGTGCTTTGCCCAGTGATACTTCGGCACACCCCATCGGAAAAAAAACCAACCGATTCTGAGTATAAAGAACATATTGTCCGCCAGGAAGAACTGCGCGTCATTATTGATCGAGATGGCAAGAATTATATGTTCCCTAGGCCGAGGCAAGGGGTTCTTGGGGCACTGTTCACAACTATTGGATCGTTCCTTACCGGCTTTCTCGGCGTAGGCGTGGGAGAGACAATCTTACCCCAGCTCGTAAAACGCAACTCGGTCCCAGTTGCAGTGGCAGCTGCAACTTCTGTGTTTGCCGTTATTGTCACAATTGCGTCTGCTTCATTCACACAAATAGCCGCATTAATCGATTCTGGAGGATTGAACGCAGTACCATGGAACCTTGTTTGTTACACAATCCCGGGAGTAGTTATCGGGGGTCAGATAGGCCCACTGTTGCAGGGGCGCATAGCACAACAGGATATGGAAACGGTCATTGCATTATTATTTGCCGTTATTGGGGTCGGAATGCTGTGGATTGTGATTACTACACTTAACTAATCACGAACCTCCATAGCAGAATGTGAGGTTTATGGAAGCATTTTGGCACCCGACGACATAAAGAAGAGGGAACCGTCGGTAGTAGCGCAAACTGTTAAATCAAATTGTCCGCATAAATTTATTTATCTTGTTTAATAATTTTATATACATCTGACCTAATCTGGGAGTACCCAAAGGTACACTAGTGCATTGAATTCTATACATTTATGGCTGTGGATATCTTTGGGGAAAGATATACTGGTAAAAATTGGATATAAACAAAAAACCCCTTTTTATCCATATAAATCAATACGTTATCTTTTGTTGCAAAAACATTTAAAGAAAAATAGCTTGTGTATGGCTTTGATACATAAAATGTTGGAGTTTACCATAATCAAGGATAGGACATATAGCACATTGGCGATTTCTCGTTATGTAAATAACGTAATGACTTGTACGAACTTGGACGCTACTTGCGGTACAAACCAATTCTTCATTAGTTTTTGTGATAAAATGTATTCAAAACCCACAAATAATACATTTCTTTTATCCAATTTAGACTAGTAAAAGCACCGTACGTTGTTTTGAGACATATTTCATGCCCCAAATTTTTGAAAGGACTCATGCTTGTTTTTCTTATAAAAATTTCTTCAAAATATGAGCAACCAGATATAAAATTTAGGACTTAATAAAATCGGTTTCCCGTGGAACCTAATCGTCAAACCCACGATCTATTGTGGAAATCAAGACCGGCGGTGACTAAATCTCCATTTTGGATGCCCATGAGATAGAACCATGTTGTTTAAATCGTTATTGAAATTTGCAATTCAAACCGGTGCCTTAAAGGTTATTGACCATAAGGGTACTGTAGTTAGCTACGGTGACGGAAGTTCACCAAAGTGCACCATACGCCTAAAAAACCCGCGCCTAGATTACACGATTCCTTTTAATCCAGGTTTAAACGTGCCGGAAGCATATATGAATGGTGAGCTCGTTGTTGAGGATGGAACGCTATACGATTTCGTTGAGCTCGCTGCAATAAATTACAGTAATGTAGAATCATTCCCGTTACTCAATCTGCTGCAGTGGATCGGAGTTGGTAGCAAAAAGCTTAAGCAGTATAACCCTATCGGAATCGCAGAAAAAAATGTTGCTCATCACTATGATTTATCGGACCAACTATATGATCTATTTTTGGATGTGGACCGACAGTATTCCTGTGCATATTTTAGTGAGCCACAAGAAGATTTAGATACCGCGCAACAGAATAAAAAACGCCACCTCGCAGCCAAGATGCTCTTAGACAGAGCAGATGCAAATACCGTCCTTGATATAGGGTCTGGTTGGGGTGGCTTAGGTATTTATATAGCAGAGGTATCAAACGCCAACATTACCGGAGTGACGCTATCTAAGGAACAACATCAAGTATCAAATGAACGAGCAGCCCGGGCGGGTCTTAAGCAAAGAGTAAAATTCGAGCTCCTTGATTATAGGAAAATACCCGAAAAATTCGATCGAATTGTCTCTGTTGGAATGTTTGAACACGTAGGGAAAAAAAATTTTGCGGAGTTTTTCAACAAACTTTGTGACCTGATGACCGATGATGGTGTTGCGGTAATCCATTCCATCGGACGCCTTGACACACCTGCGCCCATAAACCCTTTTATTCGTAAATATATTTTCCCTGGAGCAGACATCCCGGCATTGTCAGAGATTACCCCTACTATCGAAAAATCTGGTCTTATTTGTACCGACATCGAAATACTTCGCTTACACTATGCTGAGACCCTTAGGCACTGGCGAGAACGTTTTAATGCGGGACGCGACAAAATTCGCAAAATTTATGATGAACGTTTTTGCCGTATGTGGGACCTCTATCTTGTAATTTGTGAGTTGGGTTTCAGATATGAAAACCTTATGGTTTTCCAGTTGCAGGTCGCAAAATCACTGAATGCGGTGCCATTAACACGAGATTATATGTTTGAGTGGGAGCGCAAACAACTCGCAAAAGAGCGGAATGACAAAGAAGAAAAAGCTGCGTAGATCTTTTCAATTAAATGCGTTTTCCGTTGCCTCGTTTTCTAAATCATTCTTAAAATACCACCATACCAACCCAAACCGGACCCTGTTCACGCTGACTTTTCCCCAATTCCAGAAAAAGTGTCCCCATCATCCACATTATCAAACGTTCCACACGAACGGTCCCCGATTATTTAACTGTTGTTTGTGTCTCAAATCAAATGATCGCATCGATTCGTTATAAGGTTGAAGCAATTCATTTATGGAGCAATTGTTTTGGTAACAACGCTACTCTCGACAACCGAAGAGGAAGCCGGATTTCGTCAACCACCGCACAATGAGGAAGCCGAAATGGGACTTCTCGGGGCTATCCTCGAGAACAACCGATCATATGAACGAGTGTCAGAATTTCTTTTGTCAGAACATTTCTTTGATCCCGTTCATGCAAGGATATATGACGCAAGCGGCAAGCTTATTGAAAGGGGCCAGCAAGCAAACCCAACGACCTTGAAACACGTATTTGATACGGAAGAATATGAAGAAATTGGCGGTCATCTGTACCTTGCAGAGTTAGCCAATGCTACTTTTTCAATTATCAACACTTTGGACTACGGCCGTCTAATTTATGACCTTTATATTCGGCGTCAATTGATTGAGCTTGGCACTGATGTCGTTAATGATGCCTTTTCTCACGAACCCGAGGATAGTGGCCTAAAGCAGATAGAGAGCGCGGAACAAAATTTATATGACCTAGCAACAACTGGAGACCACGAAGGGGGGTTTCAAAGTTTTGCAGCGTCAATCAAGGACGCCGTAGAACTCGCAGCTGTCGCGTTTAACAGAGAGGGTGCTCTTGGAGGCGTCCCAACCAAATTTCGGCAACTTGATCTACTTTTGGGGGGATTACATAAATCCGACCTCGTAATCCTTGCTGGTCGACCAGCGATGGGCAAAACCGCACTCGCGACAAATATTGCGTTTAATGTTGCAAACTTGTCAGATACCTTAGTCGATGAGACTGGCAATGAAACGCTAATTGACGATCCAGTGGTCGGCTTTTTTTCATTAGAAATGTCTGCAGAGCAGTTAGCGAGCCGTATTCTTGCCGAAGGCGCCCAAATACCATCTGACAAAATTCGGAAAGGTGAACTAAATCAGAATGAGTTTGACCGCCTTGTCCAAACAAGTCAGCGGCTACAAAACGCCCCACTGTACATCGACGACACCCCGGCATTATCGGTTTCCGCGCTACGAACGCGGGCACGCCGTTTGAAGCGACAGCATGGCCTTGGATTAATCGTCGTTGACTACTTGCAGTTACTACAAGCCAGTATCTCGAGGCGAGAACATAACCGCGTCCAAGAGATATCTGAAATTACTCGAGGTCTAAAAACATTAGCGAAAGAGCTTGATGTACCAGTTCTTGCTTTATCACAATTGAGTAGAGCCGTAGAGCAACGGGAAGAAAAACGGCCCCAGTTAGCAGACCTGCGCGAATCAGGAACCATCGAACAAGATGCGGATGTGGTAATGTTTATCTACCGCGACGAGTATTATTTGCATCGCGGCGAACCTTCGCGCCGCGCTGACGAGACTACCGAAAAATATAATGAACGTTATATGATTTGGGAAGAGGCGATGAGCCAAGCACGTGGGCGGGCAGAGGTGATAATAGCCAAACAACGGCACGGGCCCACCGGGACAATTAATCTTCGTTTTTATCCAGAAGCGACAAAATTCGACAACTTGGAAGATGACGATAGTAACAAAGGCGAACTCCAATGATTGAATGTTTTGTAAACTGACGTAGCACTTTTTAGGATGGACCAAATGCGATTTCCTGGTGCTATACTAACAATTGACCTGCCATCGATCGCAGCCAATTGGCGTTTACTTTCTAGTTATATCGGGGATTCCGAATGCGGAGCAGTGGTTAAAGCAGATGGCTATGGGGTGGGAAGTGCAGAAGTTGGAAGGTGTCTGCAGCGAGCAGGCTGTAGTCATTTCTTCGTCGCTAACATAAACGAAGGCATCAACCTCAGGAAATCTCTTGGTATAAATTCAAAAATATACATTTTGAATGGGGTTGGGGATAAAGGAGCGATCACCGAATTTGACGAAAATTCGCTCGTGCCTGTACTTAATTCTATTGACGATGTCGATCTTTGGTCAGCCCATGCGCAGCATAAAGGTGGCCGAAGTGGAGTTCTTTGTTTCGATACGGGTATGAACCGCCTCGGTTTATCTCCCAACGAAGCCATAAAACTCTCTGATCAAACCTATCATCTTGACGGCATCAAAATAGATTTTGTCATGAGTCACCTAGCGTGTGCGGATGAACCAAAAAATGGAATGAACGCAAAGCAAAAAGGACTTTTTGATAAAATTCGCTCTAACTTTCCGCCTCTTCGGGCCTCTCTTTCAAATTCTGCAGGTATCTTTCTCAACACGACGTTTCATTACGATTTGGTTCGCCCCGGAGCCGCTTTATTTGGAATTTCGTCAAAGAATTATTCAGCTGTGAATTTACGCCAACTCGTTGGTTTAAAAGCAAAAATTATACAAATTAGGAGCGTTGACTCAGAATCTTCCGTTGGTTACGGTGGCACCGTAAATGTTTGCGCTAACTCACGATTAGCTACGGTCGCAGCTGGCTACGCGGACGGTTATTTATGGTCGTTAGGTAATCGGGGGTATGGCTACGCCGCGGGAATAAAAGTACCCGTTGTAGGCCGGATTTCTATGGATTTAACGACATTTGACGTGACCAAAGTGCCCGCCAACCAAATCAATCCAGGAGATGAAATAGAGTTAATATCTCCGCAACACACAATTGATGACCTCGCAGCAGAAGCCGGCACAATTGGATACGAAATTTTGACCTCTTTAGGGGCGAGATACCAGCGTCGATATAAAGAAGTTATTGCCTGATGAGCTGGCTAGCGGGCGTTGGTCGAGTATTTATTCGGTTTTTAGTAACAACCGGTCGCTTGTCGGTATTTACCGGGGTGAGTGTAAGCCACATATTTCGCCCACCGTACTATCCCCAACTATTACTCCGCCAACTAATTGAAATTGGCTACTACTCACTCCCAGTCGTAGGGTTAACGGCTGTATTTACCGGCATGGTACTCGCGTTGCAGAGTTACTCAGGTTTTGCCCGTTTTAATGCAGAAAGTGCTGTTGCCACCGTAGTAGTGCTCTCTATAACAAGAGAGTTGGCGCCAGTGCTAGCCGGTCTAATGGTTGCCGGCCGTATTGGTGCGGCAATGGCTGCAGAGATCGGTACGATGCGAGTAACAGAGCAGATCGACGCGTTATCCACTCTTTCCACTAACCCGTACAAGTATCTAATTGCGCCTCGTCTTTTGGCCGGCTTATTAATGCTTCCTGTCTGTGTGCTAGTAGCAGATATAATTGGGGTTTTCGGTGGTTATTTAATAGCGATACACAAACTCGGCTTTAACCCAGCCGTTTATATCAGCAAAACTTGGGAATTTTTAGAATTAATGGACGTGGTGTCCGGGCTTGTAAAAGCGGGTGTGTTTGGTTTCTTGATAGCCTTAATGGGTTGTTATCACGGCTATCATTCCCGGGGTGGTGCACAAGGGGTAGGCGCGGCGACAACAAACGCAGTCGTTTCTGCTTCTATCCTTATACTTGGATCTAATTACCTGCTTACCGAAGCGTTTTTTTCAAAATGAGTAAAAAACGAACCAAAATTTCGATTCGGGGTCTAAAAAAATCATTTGGGAGCAACAGTGTTTTAACGGGACTAAACTTAGACGTGACAGAAGGTGAGTCCCTCGCAGTAATAGGCGGCTCGGGCTCTGGAAAATCCGTCTTAGTAAAAAGTATTCTAGGGCTCATAAAACCAGATCATGGCTCTATATTAATAGACGGTTTTGAAACAGCCCACGTCCCCCACAAAACCCGCCAGCCGGTGACGAAACAGATCGGGATGCTATTTCAAAATGCTGCTCTTTTTGATTCACTTACAGTATGGGAAAATATTGCATTTAGCCTGATACAAGAGCGGGTTTTAGGGCGCAAAAAAGCCAAAGAAGAGGCGATAAGGTTTCTAAATGAGGTAGGACTAAACAAACAAACTGCCGACCGGTACCCAGGCGAAATCTCTGTAGGGGCGCAGAAACGCGTTGGTTTAGCTCGTGCGATAGCCACCAAACCCAAAATCATCCTATTTGATGAACCCACCACTGGTATCGACCCCATTATGGGTGATGTTATCGACCGGTTAATTGTTAAATGCGTCAAAGATTTAGGTGCAACCGCAATGACAATCACACATGACATAGATAGTGCGCATCGAATAGCGGACCGCATCGCCATGATCCATGGGGGTAAAATTATTTGGATAGATAACGCGCAGGAGATCGATAATAGTGGCAACCAAATAGTCGACCGGTTTATTAAAGGCCAAGTGGAAAACCTTATATTAGCCGGGTCTGGCGCGGGATAAACACCTGTATAATGGTAAAAAAGACGTCTCTGTTTTGCTGCCAGGAATGCAAAACCACCTATACAAAGTGGCAAGGGAAATGTGATTCATGCCAAGCCTGGAATAGTATCGTAGAAATTACCTCCCCATACAATACTCAAAAGGGCCTAGCAGCTAAGCCGGCGCAGCCGATTGAGTTTGTTTCACTGGCCGGGTCTTCGGAGAACGCGGAGCGCATTTCTTGTGGCATAAGTGAATTTGATAGGGTGGTGGGTGGCGGGTTAACCCAGGGGTCTGCGATACTGGTCGGAGGCGACCCTGGAATCGGGAAATCTACTATCCTGCTACAAATTGCAGCTGCAATTTCTGCTCATTCAACATGCGCGTATGTTTCCGGTGAAGAATCAGTACAACAGGTAACTACACGGGCAAAGCGTTTAGGACTGAGTATGACTCCAGTCCAACTCGCCTCGGCGAACAATATTCGTGATATAGCGGCAGCATTGGATGTACCAACCCCCCCCCGGTTGGTAATAGTCGACTCAATACAAACAATGTATTTGGAGGACCTGGAATCTGCACCAGGCTCCGTTTCGCAGGTCAGGGCTTGCGCCGACGCACTAATCCGACTAGCAAAAATGCGTGGCTTTATCGTTGTACTCGTTGGCCATGTTACTAAAGAAGGTACGATAGCGGGCCCGAGAATTTTGGAGCATATGGTAGATACTGTCCTCTATTTTGAGGGAGAACGCGGCCATCAGTTTAGATTACTCCGAGCTACAAAAAACCGTTTTGGGCCGACAGATGAAATTGGTGTCTTCGAAATGACCGGTGCCGGATTAAAGCAGGTAGAAAACCCTTCCATACTCTTTCTCGCTGAACGTCATAACGACGTCGCGGGCGCAGCGGTTTTTGCTGGGATAGAAGGAACCCGACCAGTTCTAGTTGAGATTCAAGCATTAGTAGGCACATCAACATTAGGCACTCCACGTCGCGCCGTTTTAGGTTGGGACACAAATCGCCTTGCTATGGTACTCGCAGTCCTTGAAACTCGATGTGGACTAAATTTTGCTGGCCGCGATGTATATCTAAATGTTGCAGGCGGCTTAAAAATAACTGAACCGGCGGCGGACCTGGCAGTAGCTAGCGCGCTAGTTTCCGCGATATTGGATCAACCGTTGGAAGCTGACACAGTAATTTTTGGAGAGATCGGATTGGCCGGAGAAATACGCTCGGTTGGAAATAACGAACTCCGACTGAAGGAGGCCGCGAAGCTTGGTTTTAAAAAGGTTTGGTTGCCAACTGGAAAAAGTGCAGAAAAAGCAAAAAGAGTAAATGGCGATCTTTCCCCAATAGATACCCGGTGCATACAAAAACTAAATGAAATTTTGCGATTCTTTACTTCTACCGGTACCAACGTCTTAGATAGAAAAGGAACCACTAGATGAGTTTGGGAGACGTTTTTGTTATAGTCACCATGCTACTTAGTGGGATAATTGCGTTGCGATTTGGGTTTACCCGTGTCGTTCTCGGGCTCACGGGTTGGATTGGCGCGACGTTGGCTACCATCTACTTTTATCCAGTTGCTCGACCATACGCTCAAGATTTAATTGAAAACCAACTTGTGGCGGATATAGCCGCTGGAGCAATAATATTTGTTTCTTCGATGATCATACTCAGCCTATTAACAAACGCTATAGCGCGAGGGATACGTCATAGCGGCCTTGACATGCTTGACCGCACATTTGGTTTAGTAGTGGGTTTGGTAATAGGCGCAACAATAGTTAGTGGAACATACATTTTCACTAACCAAGTTTTTGGGCTTAACGATGACTCGTCTTTTTTTGCTGAAGCTCGGACACTTCCCCTACTTCGCCGTGGCGCAAGTCTTATAGTTTCCGTCGCACCTAAAGAATGGGGCATGATCATTTCAAAAAACAACGAGACAAGTCCCCAGCAAACCTTCAAGACCCTTCTATCACCGCAACCGAAGAAAACCACTCCAGATCCGAAATTCGGCTATAAGGCGGAGGAGCGACGAGATATGGATCGCCTCATTAGGAGCCAACAAAAATGAAGTTAATTCTTTGGATTTAAATATTAGTCCACTGGATGCGGATAAACTTCGCGAAGAGTGCGGGGTATTTGGTGTTTTTGGCCATCAGGATTCGGCTGCACTGACGGCATTAGGATTACATGCGCTGCAACATAGAGGCCAGGAAGCCGCGGGTATTGTCACATATAAAGATGGTCAGTTCTATAGTCATCGAGCCGCAGGCCAAGTGGGAGACATATTCAATCAAGAAACAGTCATACAGCAATTACCGGGAGCTTCTGCGATTGGTCACAATAGGTACTCAACTACTGGAGACACTACAATCAGAAACATACAACCGCTTTTCGCGGATTTTGCTTCTGGAGGCTTTGCCATAGCCCACAACGGTAATTTAACAAACGCACTTGCCTTACGACGTGAATTGGTCGCAAAGGGATGTCTGTTCCAGTCGACAACAGACACAGAGGTTATTATCCATCTAATTGCAACCAGTAAATTTGAGAGCGTCATCGACCGTTCCGTCGCCGCTCTGCAAGAAGGAGAGGGCGCATTTTCGTTAGTAGCCCTCCACAATGACACGCTGATCGGTGTTCGTGATCCATACGGTGTTCGACCTCTGGTCTTGGGACGTTTTGAAACCGCGTGGATTTTAGCTTCAGAAACATGTGCTCTTGATATTATCGGCGCCGAATATATCCGAGACGTACAACCAGGTGAATTGTTGCTAATTGGCGAGGGTGGTATCAGATCAATGAAACCATTTACCAAGAAACCACGTAAGCTTTGTATCTTCGAATATATTTATTTCGCGCGGCCCGACAGTACAATAGAGGGCCACAATGTATATGACGCTCGGAAGTCGATTGGGAGAGAATTAGCAAATGAAAGCGGGGTTGCCGCAGATATCGTTATTCCAGTGCCAGACTCCGGCGTTCCAGCCGCATTAGGCTATGCGGAAGCAGCTCATATTCCCTATGAATTAGGGATCATCCGAAACCACTATGTTGGACGGACTTTCATTGAACCGACCGAGCAAATACGGCACCTGGGCGTTAAATTAAAACATAATGCTAATCGCGAAGTGATAAAGGGCCATCGCATAATTCTTGTAGATGATAGTATTGTTAGGGGAACGACCTCAGTTAAAATAGTTGAAATGATGCGGGCTGCTGGGGCGACAGAGGTGCATATGAGAATTGCAAGCCCACCCACCGCACACTCTTGCTTCTACGGAGTAGACACACCCTCACGAGACCAACTTCTGGCAGCTGAGAATAATGTAGAAGAAATGGCTAATATAATCGGAGTGGATACCCTTGCTTTCCTCTCTCTCAATGGTCTTTATCGTGCAATGGGGATGGATGGCCGATATGACCCAGACCCTGAATTCTGCGACGCTTGTTTTTCAGGGGAATATCCTATCACACCTACCGATCAACTGGGAGAGGGGCCAAATCCGCAACTCTCGTTCCTAACCCAATTAACGTGACAGGAAAGCTTCAAAACAGAGTAGCACTCGTAACGGGGGCATCTAGGGGTATAGGTGCCGCTGTAGCAGAAAGGTTCGCAATGGAAGGTGCTAAACTAATTTTAGTCGCCCGTACCAAGGCAGGCCTGGAGGAAGTTGACGATCGTATTCGCCATAGAGTCGATAGTGAATATCGTGCAACGCTACTTCCGTTAGATCTATCCGATCTAGATCAAATCGATCTGATTGGGCCAACGATAGCCGAACGGTTCGGAAATCTGGATATTATTGTTGGTAATGCAGGCATGCTAGGCGATTTAACCCCTGTCCATCAGATCGAAACTGGAATCTGGGAGGAAGTCTTAAATATTAATTTAAACGCTAATTGGCGCTTAATCCGTACCACCGACCCTTTATTGCGCCAATCTACGGCTGGACGAGCAGTATTTGTAACTTCTGGCGCTGCTAGCGGGAAACGCCCATACTGGGGCACGTACGCTGTAACTAAGGCCGCATTAGAAATGTTAGTAAAATGTTGGGCTGCAGAAACAGAAAAAACAGACATGAAAATCAATTTATTAGATCCTGGCGCAACACGTACAGCCATGCGCGCGGCAGCTTATCCAGGCGAAGACCCCGAAACAGTAAAACGACCTGAAGAAATTACGAATTACTTCGTAGAATTGTGCTCCCGCGATTGCTTAATGCACGGAAAAGTAATTAAGGCGTATAAAAAATAAAGTTTGCCAAGGTTATTGGAAGCACAAACTTTTTAACTACTATTTACTTTCCTCGACATAGGGGTTTCGTGAACCTCTTAGATTGATACGTATAGGTATTCCGGGTAGGGTAAAAGTTTCCCGAATTCCGTTGGTTAGGTAACGTATATAAGATTCTGGCAGCGCTCGAGGACGGTTAACAAAAACGACAAATGTCGGTGGCCGATTTTTTGATTGTGTAATATACCGAATGCGTATCCTACGCCCCTTACTTATTGGTGGTGGATGAATTTGGATAGCCTGCGCCAACCACTTATTGAGTGATGCCGTTCCAATACGTCGGTTCCACACCCCATAAGCATTTACCACCTCTTTTAATAGCATTTGTGTCCCTTGGCAGTTTAGTGCCGAAACCTTTACAACGGGAACTCCCCGGATTTGAGGCAGAGATATTTCGATTCGACTAAGGAAGGAATTGAGTGCCTGCGACCCATTCCCCACAGCATCCCATTTGTTAATAGCTATAACGATGGCTCTGCCCTCATCAATAACATGGCGAGCAATCACAAGGTCTTGCCGCTCAGGCATCATGGTTGCGTCAACCACGAGAAGAGCGACATGTGAATAACGGACCGCTTCTAAAGCATCACCCACGGACAGTTTTTCGAGTTTTTCTGAAACGCGAGCCTTACGACGCATACCTGCAGTATCAACGAGTTTTATTTTATTTCCCCTCCAGTTCCACATAATAGAAATTGCATCGCGTGTAATACCGGGCTCTGGTCCGGTAATAACTCGCTCAGAACCGAGAAGAGTGTTCACCAGTGTAGATTTGCCCACGTTAGGTCGCCCGATGATTGCCAGCTGTAGTGGCCCCGACTCCGCAATACTGGAACCAAGTCTTTCGCGCTCAGAAAATTCTTCTACCGAAACGGACGCGTGAGGGCCCAAGGTCTCAAATGCCGCTCCCACAACATCAGCGAGGTCTGGAATACCAATACCATGTTCTGCAGATATCACTACCGGTTCTCCAAAACCTAATTGATATGCTTCAAGAAGACCCGCGTACGACGATTTAGACTCGCACTTGTTCGCTACAAGTATTACCCGAGCGTTTGGTTTTCTCAGTAAGTTAGCAAAATCTTTGTCAAGAGGTGTCACACCGACAAGTGCATCTATCAAGAACAAAATAACGTCGGCATTTTCAACAGCCCGCAACGTTTGTTTTTGCATTTGAACTCCGACATCAAGCATCGGACAATCTGTTAGACCAGCTGTATCGATAACAGTAAACTCTTCCGACCCTAGTGCAACGATGCCTTCACGCCGGTCCCTTGTTACGCCGGGACTCGGGTCTACTATAGCGGATCTCCGTCCAACTAGCCGATTAAACAAAGTCGACTTACCTACATTGGGTCGTCCGACAATTACTATCTGGGGTAACATGATTATTAAGTCACCTAAATGCGATTAAATCCGCGTCATCTGTAAGAATGTATACTGTCCCGATAGCAACAATGGGCGAAATGAGAACGGGACCGCTTATTTTTTTATCGCTAAGAATTTCACCTGAATAGGGGGAAATCGACCAAACTTCCTTATGGGTGCCAGCAACGAGCAAACGGTCTCCAGCAAGCACCGGACCGGACCAAAATATAGCGCCCTTCTTTCTTAAGGGCTTTTTATATTTAGGAAGGCGGGTAACCCATCGAACCGTACCAGTATCACGAACAATACAGACAACTTCCGCATCACGGGTTAAAACATAGACAAACTTGCCGGCAACCCAGGGTCCATTTTGCCCCCCAATTTGCAAATCCCAAAGACGTGTTCCGGTTCGTAAATCGATTGCCACCGTTCTTTTTCCATTCCCGACAACAAAAACAACGCCTTTATCTATGACCGGTTCACCTCGGACGTGAGAAATAGCACTGATCGCATCAACTCGCCGCAACGCTACTAAAGACTGTTTCCAAACTAAACGCCCATTGTCGACCCTCAACGCCACAACTTCACCGGAGGAAAACGGCACAACCACTATTCCTCTATCAACAGCGGCTGACGCACCGCCGACTAATCCTGCCACCTCTTCAAGCCCTGTATGAGCCCATAGCTCCTTTCCATCCACACTACTCAGAGCAACAAGTTGATTAGCCATAGTAACGACAAAAACCCGCCCCTCCGACACTGTTGGGCCAGCGCGAATTGGACCATCAACTTGTGTTCGCCAAATTTCATTACCGTCTCTTAGATCAAGCGAAATCACCTCAGCAAAGCCGGTCGTCGCGTAAAGGCGATTACCTTCAATTCCGATGCCTCCCCCAAGCGTTCCTTCATGTTCCATATTTTTTGCCAGGTCTACCCGCCAGATCTTCTTGCCTGTATTTGCATCCAATGAAGAAACAACGGCATTTATATCAATAGTATACACCCGGCCTTCAGAAACTATCGGTTCCGCCAGTAACTGTGCCTCGTCGTTGCTTCCATTTCCTATTCGGGCCGACCAAAGCTTAGACAACGGGCCAGGTGCGGAAAGATGGTGCATCGCATGGTTGGGGAAGCCGCCAGGTTGAGGCCAATTCCTATTAATTACTGGGTTCGGAAGTACTACTGCCAAGCTTTCCGACCGTTTATCGGCGATCAAAGCTCGGGAATTTCGAAGAACTTCGATACGTTTCCCTGGAATCTTTTTCTGAAATTTTTCCTCTAACCAGTCCCCACAACCGGGGAATAGAATTAGACACATTAAAGTGACGCCCAAAGCTGTGGCTCGAAAGAGGCCTTTCATAACGTTTGCCTACTTGCCTCCCCCAAGGATTTCAACCATTTGGGCGGCACGACTACGGATGCCGTCCGGAGCTTCTGGATCATTTGCAACTTCTTCATAACGCGCTCGTGCTTCTCGAATATCCCCGTCTCTTTTTGCACAAAGTGCTAAAATTTCTAATGCCAAATGACGGTATGGTTTCCCTGGGCCAGATAATTTTTTTATACGTTTGGTAATAACATCGCTACTAATCGTCGAAATTTTAAGCGCATTTAAAGCTCCTAAAATTATGGCTAAATCTCTCATCGAAGGCGGAATAGATGCTTCACTTTCTATCGTGTCATATACCTTAATAGCCTCCGTCACCGCTCCAGACTCGGAGAGGAGAGCCGCTTCGTAAAATCGAGAAAGAAACCCGTAACCTGAACTCGTCTGTGCCCCCAGGTCAGAAAAAGCCTGGGCGGCATCAGCGGTTTTCATATCAGAAAGAAAGTCGACAGCTTTATAAAACCTCTCGCCCTCGGCTATCCTCTGGTTCACCTGATGGTTCTCCCAAAATTTCCACCCCGCAACCGCTAAAACAAGAACTAAGGCTAGGCTGATAACGTACCTGCCATAGCGACGCCATAATTTCTCATAGCGTTCTTGTTTAAGTTCTTCGTCAACTTCCCTAAAAATATCGCCCAATGCCCTACTCCAGACTCACATAGAAAACGGCGGCTAAGATAACGACGCCTCTATGTGTAAGCAAATTACATTTTAATGCCTTCATTCATTGTAATTATTTGATACCACTTTTATATAAAACTGTCGCTGACTGGACGTAGAAAACGAAATAGGGATAATTGGCTAATAATCGTTTAACAAAAGGAAAACGCTGGCGGTCATGTCCACCGTGGTGAGACTCGCAGAATACAAGACTATTAGTAAGAGGACACAGCCCGATGTCTTCTTCGATAAGAAAGAATTTGACCAACTATTATCTATTTATAGCCCACGGGTGATGAGTGGAGAATGGAAGAATTATGCTATTCGCCATGACCCCTCCATGGCAGCTTTTCTAATATTTAGAACTACCACCTCCCAACCACTATTTACTATTGTGAAACGGAAACTAATGGGGAGCAAGCTAGAGTTTATTGTTTACCGTGGACGGGCTCGCATGAAACAAAGTGGCTCCCTTGGTGATGCGCTTTCTATATTGGACCAAAAACTGAAACTTGTGATAATTTAAACAAAGTGAGGGAACCCCTGTCATGACGGGTCAAATTATTCGAATGCCAAATATCCGAAAGGTTGATCCTGTTAACACCAGAGATAAGTTACGGCAGGAACTACTCTTCGCGTTCCACGTAGTGGATATGTTGGGGCATCCCAGTGGCATGGGGAGCCACCTCACAGCGAGACTTCCTGGAGCGGACACGTTTTTCTTTCACATTCATAATTTTGGTTTTGGCGAAGTTACCCCCGCACATATTCATGAAGCAGATTTCGAACTCAACTGCCTTTCAGGTAAAGATGTAGACATAAACCCCACACTCCACATCCACACGCGAATATATAAAGCTCGGCCGGACGTGACGTGTATACTTCACACTCACGCCACACATGTATCCGCTCTAAGTGCAATAGGAGAAAATATCACCGTAATCACCCAGGGCGGTGCTCGTCTGCATAATGAGTGTGTTCTATTTGATGAAGATGATGGTGTCGCTCTCGGAAAAGAACCTGGGACAGCTATGGCAAAGGCTTTAATGAATAAATCTTGCATGGTCTTAAAAAATCATGGGCTTTTAACCGCAGCGTCGACAATACCTGCCGCCGTTATTCTCGCAGACACAATGGAAAAAGAGGCTGAGATGATACTTATAGCAAGAGCTGCAGGCACTCTATCCCCGCCATCGAGTGAAGGAAGCAAGCGCACTAAAAGATACCTATTTAATGAAAAAATGTTTGGCCGAGGTTGGACCTACCTATTGCGGCAATTGGCAATACATAAGCCACACGTAATGCAAATGTGAATTTTATTGCATAATTTTTTGATGGCGGCCGCCGCTAAGGTGCTTAAAATATGGTATCTTGCGCTGAGGTGACTGTAATTTTGGCGCTTCAATTATTCCTTGCGCATAAGAAAGAACATTGCGTGTAACAATTGCTAAATCAAATGCCTGAGTTTCGGGAACCGGTATCCACTTGAGGTTTTCAAGTTCACAGGAACTCTTGAGATCACCGACAACATAATCCGCATGGATCATAAAAAAACGAGCGTCAAATCTTATTGGACGAAAAACGGGGGTGACAGCCCGTGCGATATATTCTAGTCGATCGAGTGCAGGTGCGTATCCTGCTGAAAAAAATCCCTCCCATCCTTGTGGTGAGGGGCGGTGCGGAAGTGGGTCCTCACCACCAATAATTAAACCTGTTTCCTCAAATGTTTCACGTATAGCAGCAACAGCAATCGATTTTGCCCTACCTCTTCGGGTAGTGCGATCTAATTGGGTCTTAACAGCAACTGATAATTCAGTAGCTGTACGAATACGACTGTCATTAGTATCGACACGGCCACCAGGAAACACGTATCTCTGAGGAAGAAATTTATGTTCGGGACTTCGTTCCCCCATTAGAACTTCAGTGCAGTTCTTTTTTCTCCGCCAAATAATGATCGTTGCAGCGTCATGGGGCCGCACCGCCTTTGCGCCCGATTCCCGAACCGATTGTGCCTGTAACATACGAAGTTTTGTCCTATTTATACTTGACCACCGTCTTGAACCCTTAACAAACGAGCGGTTCTAAGCGCTGCTAAATTTGGAGATCCCGTGCAAAACATGGCGATACGCAATTCCTCATCGTACCTTCTTATTACGTCTCTAACTTCCTCTACGGTAACGACTGCTGACGCCAATACAGGTGCCGCCATACCAACAAGGGTTGCCCCAAGACGAATACCCTTAGCCGCATCTATCCCGTTACGGATACCGCCTGACGCAAATAGTGTTAAATTTGGAACTGCAGCCCTTACGTCCAAAAGTGCGCGCGCAGTAGGAATACCCCAACCCGAAAAACTATGTGCTATGTCCCGAGTAAGCGGGTCCTCTTGACGAAACGCCTCGACCTCGCTCCAACTTGTACCACCAGCACCTGCCACATCAATTCCTGCAATACCCGTGTCTACAAGACGGCAAGCGACATCAGGTGAAATACCGTTGCCAACTTCCTTAATAACAACAGGTACGTCTAATGCCTTGACCACGCTACCGATCTTATCTAACAAACCACTCCAATTGCGGTTTCCATCCGTCTGTATCACTTCCTGCAGGGGATTCAGGTGGAGAAATAAAGCGTCCGCTTCTATCAATTCCACGGCACGCCTCACTTGCTCAAGACCGTATCCATAATTAAGCTGTACAGCCCCTAAATTGGCGAACAAAAGTATATCGGGCGCAGCTTTACGAACCCTAAAAGTGTCGGCCAAGTTTGGATCATCAATAGCTGCCCGCTGGGATCCAATTCCCATAGCTATACCCATTGACTGGGCGGCTTCCGCAAGTCGGAGATTTATCTCAAGCGATATTTGTGCCCCACCGGTCATGCTAGAAATTAAGAATGGCGATGCCAATTCTCGTCCCAGAAAACTTATTGACGTATCAACAGTATTGAAATCAATTTCGGGTAGTGCCACGTGTTCAAAAGAGAAGTCCTCAAACCCAGTAGTGATACCCTTTGCCGAAACATCCTTATTAAGGACCGTCTCAAGGTGTTCTCTTTTCCGGTCCTCTATATTGTTATCCATTAGACAACGATATTATCCACGAGTGTGTTCAACTCGTAAACGCCTCGACTTTTGCCTATCAACGGTACCACAATGTTCTAGTTTCTTCTTTTTCCGGGCCCGATCCCCAGCATTCCAGAAGACATTAAAATATATCGACACATTACAGCGGTTCGATCCTATATGTCTTGATGTGACTAATTAAAGCAAACAGAAAACCCAACCGTGCAAAAAACATTCAAAGAGCTTTACAACTCGCATTATTAGGTTTCGTTCTTCACTTTTCCGTTATGCTACCTTTCGTCGGGGTTCGGGTTCGCGATATGCCATCTCAGCGTGCTCCGAACAATATGAATAACCCTCTAGCGTCGCTGCCCCGCAAAAACGGAAGTCTTTCTTACCGGGTTCACCGAACGGCCATTGGCAGGTCCGAAATGGCGAGGGCCCATGATTGAAAAGACGTTTTATGTTCAGAATTTTCTGCTTCGCGTTGGTCATGTCTTTACCCGATTCATAAAAACGCTGCAACGCAGTATACTATGTTGCGGTGCAGCAATTAATAATATAATAAAGGTTACGATTTGTTTACAATTCGATAGTCAACAATCTTAGTGTAGCGAAGCCGATTCCCGAAATCAACAATTTTATTACCTCTGTATAAAAACTTGTTGATTTCCATATTACATTCAATCACTTAACTGGTTAAACTCGTACACACATTTATGTATAATTTATTTGATAAAGAAAATTTCGGAAAAATATCTACACTCAAAAAATAAGTGATTTACCACCCAGCTTGTTTAAGAAATCTTTCTAAGGTTATGTAAACATGGCGTTTATTAGATTAATAATATCCAAAGTAATATTTACGTAAAGATGGTGTCATAAAACCCCCTTTAAATGAGGCTGATAAAACGTTTCAACCAAACACGAAGGAATTACATTCGTATTGCACTGCACCCAGAACAAAGCACACTTATAACAATCAAAATCTCTATATGCCATTTTTCTAAAGAATGGTGCTTCTAGTTCAAGGCAAATACCGAGATTCTTTTCCAGCTAGCTTCATAACAGACTTAAAAGACGGCCATACCCCTTAGATACGGTTTGGATACCGAGATGTTTGAATGCAACCCAGAAATCTGCAGGATCACTAGCTATGACCGTAATCCCGGTCTCGTCCTCTATTTTTTTGACCGCATCCATCGCCTGCCATTGCGGACAGGGTATATATAGTGCATCTGGACCGATATTTCTATCCAAAACATCGATACAAAAATCAGCAATTTCGTGGGGCGTTTTAGCGTGAAGGTGCAGAAATGGAACATCGGCCGTAGCCAGTTCAAGCACATTAAAGCCTTCTGAAAGTATATATTTTTGTATGTTCACGTTAATCGCCGACGGATATGGTGATACGATCACAACCTTTTCAGCGTTTATATACCTTAGTGCATCACAAGCTGAAACAATCGACGTTGTCGCGGGTTTACGACCTGCCCGTTCCACCAACTTAATCAGTTCTTTCCCATATCCAGGACCCCGGCTCGCAACGACCGGAGCGCCAAAGTGAATAATAAAATCCACGTCGCGAGAACCGAGATAACCTGCTCCATATTCAAGCTCTTTAAGGGCGTTATTAAAATGTGCATCATCCCAATGTGCAATGTTTGCGGTGATCCCAACAAGTCCAACATCACTCGGCGCAACTCTAAAAAAGTCGTATGGAACAATCTCCATTACAGACGGACTAATACCTCCAATACGGCCTTTAATTCCAAACATCGGACCAATTTCCTTCCTGACAGGGTCTTTAACGATTATGAATGATATATCCCCGGCAATATTCGTTATTCCAGCCATTTTAGCGTAACATAAAGTTATTGCCGAATAACTATCAAATACGGGAGTATGGCGGGTGAACGACGATACCGTTGATTATATAGTCATTGGTGCTGGGTCGGCAGGATCGGTATTGGCCAACCGCTTAAGCACGAGCGGAAAACACCAAGTATTACTCCTAGAGGCAGGACGCGCCGGACATCCTTTGGCACGTTTCCCGTTTAGTTATGCGAAATTTCTCGATAATCCCGCTGTAAATTGGCTATACAAATCGGAGCCCGAAGAAGGTACCGCGAACCGTCGTCTACCCGTACCCCGCGGAAAAATGCTTGGTGGTTCCAGTTCGATCAATGGACTGGTCTTCGTTCGGGGACAAGCACAGGATTTCGATACTTGGGCCCAATTAGGTAATAGGGGATGGAGTTATGAGGATGTGCTCCCCATTTTTAAGGACATGGAAAACTACAGTAGTGGCGGTAATAACGAGTTTCGCGGTAACAACGGCCCGCTAAAAATCAGCGACACATTAGAAAAAGGCATGCTTTACGAAAAGATTATTGAAGCCGCAAACCACCACGGTATAGAGTTTACTGGAGACTACAATGGAAAGACCCAAGATGGAGTTTGTATGTCCCAAACGACAATCAGCAACGGCCGAAGGATGAGTACAGCTCACTGTTATTTAGATCCCGCAAGAACACGTCAAAACTTAAAGATCAAAGCAAATGCATTCGTTGAAACACTGATTCTGGAAGGAAAGAAATGTATTGGAGTACAGTACAAAGAAAGAGGCCAAACCCGCATTTTACGAACGAGGCGCGAGGTTATTGTTTCTGGCGGGACCATAAATAGCCCGAAAATTCTTGAACTTTCCGGTATTGGTCGGCCAGATCTGTTGAAGGAGCATGGTATTAATGTCGCCCACGAATTGAAAGGTGTGGGAGAAAACCTACGGGACCACTTTTCACCACGCTTTAGGTGGTCAGTCCCAAAACAACTTGGTCTTACGTATAATGAAAAAGGGCGCGGCATCCGCCTTGTGGGACAGGCATTACGTTATGTTTTCACGAAAAAAGGGTTGCTTGGTATGTCTTCAGGTCCAATTAGGGCTTTTGTGCGTACCCGCGAAGGTCTATATGCGCCCAACGCTATGATTGTCTGGTTTCCCTTTCTTGTGGGTGAAAACACAACTACCCTGGATAAAAACTCTGGAATAAGTGCTGCGGCACATATCCTTCGATCCGAAAGTACTGGCAGCGTTCATATTGCTTCGCCTGACCCAAAACAACCGCCGTCAATAAATTTTAATGTCCTTTCTGCCCAACTTGACCGCGAGGTAACCCTGGAAGTTGCTCGTCTCGCAAGAAATATTATGCAGGCGCCGCCCCTTCAGAATATTGTTCAGGAAGAATTATCACCGGGCACCGATATTAGTTCTGATCAAGATGTTTTAAATTGGATCAAAGAGACCGGAGGGACCACATATCATCCTGTTGGAACATGCAAAATGGGCAATGACCCGATGGCGGTCGTTGACAGTGAATTAAGAGTTCACGGTATGAATGGATTACGAGTGGCCGACGCCTCGATAATGCCAACACTTACATCTGGGAATACTAATGCTCCATCCATAATGATCGGAGAGAAGGCATCCAAAATGATATTATCAACAGTCGCGGAGAACTGAACTTCGTATTGTCATCTGAAAATTAGGGGCCCCAATGTGATTAATTAATAATTCTTTCACTTCCTTACTACCGTGCTCGGGCATAATTCTTCAATTTGGTATGATTCATAATGGACACCACCGAAGGAAGCGTTTAGATCGGCCATTAACACAAAACATTAAACAGATGGTGCATTTGTTAGTTTCCCCCAAAAGCCCACCCGCAGAATATGATTTGGTTTTTATAAAAAGTTATCAAGCCACTCGCACGGACGATGAATTTTAAATATGCGAAAATCCCAAACATCTATTCAAAACTTATCAACCACCCACCGATAGTATCTGAATGTTGACCCCAACTGACTTTGTTCAAGAATGGCTGAACGTAATGGGCTCGAATGAACCTAGCGCTATAGTTACTTTATATAAAGAAGACGCCGTTTTGCTGGGAACACTTGATGACAAGATGCGAAAAGGCACAAAATCTATAAGGGAATATTTTGATTATTTTGTTACTTTGCAACCGCGGGGGAAGATTACTCAAATAGTATGTGATGAGACCGGCAGTGGAGCCGTGGTAATTGCCAATGGGTTTTATGATCTCCAACTATATCACGAGGACAAAATAACGAACGTCAGGGCAAGGTTTACCTTTGTTTTAGAAAGAGGTGTCACCAATTGGAAAATTTTATCACACCATTCATCTGAGGTACCCTTAACGTAAAACGTCAGCTAACTCACGGTCTTTTTACTTTTTTTCAACTCTTATTCCATTGATTTAAAACTATGCTACTACCCTGATCCTTTTAGATCCGAATTCAAGTGTCTTTCAGGTTTATATCGGTCTTTCCTGAAGTGGAAACGAATGGATTTTAAAGTTTTTCCCAGCTGACCCCGCGGTGTCCAAATTTGAAACGTTCAGGACAAAGAATTTCTGCCAGGATTTCGGCTGATTCGATAATTCGTGGGCCAGGGCGATTAAAATATTGGTTACCATCAGTAATGTAAACAGCATTGGATTGGACAGCAGATAAACGTGGCCATTCAGGAAAAGTCGTGATTGATGACATTTCGACCCGGGTCCGTGGCAAATTAAAGCCACAGGGCATCGCGATGATGATATCCGGGTCCAACTCTAAAAACGTCTCCCAATTTACATATGGCGAATGGGTGCCGGTTATTTCAAGTATATTTTCCCCGCCGGCGGCGGATACTAATTCTGGCACCCAGTTTCCGGCCAACATCAATGGTGATATCCATTCGATGCAAGCCACCTTTGGACGCTGTCTAAATTGATTTGTTTCTCGCTTGATATCATCGAGACGTTTAATTAAACCCCGGACGATATCAATTCCATTGGCAACTAATCCCATCGCTTCCGCCGTGCGTTTTATGTCATTCCAAACGCCTGCAATGTCGTTGGCTGTTAAGGTGACGATGGTGGTTGACTCGGAAAGCATTTGGCTCAGCGTTTTTTCCAAGTCTGTTTTACTAACCGCACAAACCTCGCATTGATCCTGCGTAACAATAAGATCGGGTTTAATATCTTCTAATAGTTTTACGTCCACTTCATAGATGGACAAAGCATCGCTGAGCAGCGCTTTTACGCTGCGATCGATTTTATCGCTTTTTGCAGACGAACTGATACGCGCTTTGGTGCAAATAGGGAGATTGCGAACTTGGCTAGGAAAATCGCACTCGTGAGATCTGCCAACCAATTTTTTTTCTCCGCCAACCGCACACACAATTTCCGTTGCGCTTGGTAAAAGAGAAACAATCCGTTTTGCGTGAAGTTGTTCTTTGTAAACGATCTGTATTTTCTCCTATTTACGCATGGCCTCATTATAAAGGGATACGACGGAGACTATAGAGAAAACACTTCGAGTTCGTTTCAATAATTCCCTTTAGTTAATAAATTGAAAATTTTTTCGGAAAGTGACAATCGAGCAAAGAAGAAGAAATTAGATCGATTATGTATTCGGGACATACAGTGTCCCGGCCATAATCTGCGCATATGCTGGCAACTAACAGTGCTCGAGTTGTTGGGTGAACTCAACTATAGGTTTATAAATTGATTTTCTTGCATGTTTTTCTGTGAACCGGTCAATATAATTTTATTTTACCTTTCCCTAGATAGGTGACATATCTTTTTTAAGAAATGAGGTTAACCGTAACTCGACTCGTGCGCAGGCATGCCCTGTTTCAGTGGATCATATCGTGATTTCATGTTTGGGCATCACGTAAATGGGCCTGGAGTAAAAATAGGAATGGCCGGGGTCCTTGATGCTGTAATTAAATCACTCGCGATAAATCTAAATGATCGGAAAATGGCTTATTCATGTTGTTAATTACTGGAATGAACGGGAACCTGGGGAGAGCGTTATCGCTTGAGTGCATCGCTCGAGGATTGCCCCTCAGTGGAGTTGTGCGCAACGCGAAAGCAGCGGAGCAGGTTCAGGACCTGGTTGAGAAAGGCGCAAAACTTTTCGTCGCAGATTTGTCGAAGGTAGAACCTGTACGCAAATTAATTCAAGAAATAGCTTTAACCGATAGTATGCCAGACCACGTTATTCTCAACGCTGCGTCGATAGAAGATGATATCTCTAACTGTGGCCTCACTGACGGGTTAAGGGAAATAATATTTACTAATCTTACGGGGCCTTTGCTATTGCTATCCGGGTTGTTGCCGCATTTGCGTAACAATAAAGGACGCGCAATTGCTATTTCTAGTTTGAGTGCGCGCCTTGCGACGGATAAAGGTCGTATAGCCTACCCTGCCAGTAAGGCTGGTTTGAGCATGGCCTTTTCTGCATTACGTCTACAACCGGAGTTAGACCGGGTACGTTTCATTACCGTTGAACCAGGTTTAATGGGTGATGGTCCGCCCTTTTTATCTATCTCATATGCTAGGGCCGCGGAGCGAATTATTAATCTTGTGGAGGCAAAGAACCCAGAAATTTTAGTTTCGTTTCCGGTTTTATCGGATTTTCTCTACAGACTTTTGCGTAATCTACCGAGAAAGATTACGGCGAGTGTCATCATTTTGCGGAAAAAATTTGGAAAATAGCATTATCGATAAAATATTTATAAATATTTTCTGCTCAACGTCTAAATAGTTTCCTCATAAGCATCGTAAACCTATGAAGAGGCCTTCAAGGCCAGGCCATGAGAAACAAAACGGTTCACCGTTTTTCTGGACCGAAAACGATATAGCCCCAGAACTTCATCAAAAATTGTATTAGGGTGTAGCTCCCACCCCTCCATATTAGGCGTTCTTTCGAGCAAGAACACTGTCCAGCCTGCAGCAGTCGGTCTATGCGGCGTTGAAATGCTTCTTCGGGTGGATAGTAGTCCAACAGCCGATCGGTTGATAGGCCAGTGGGGTGCTCATAGAGTTCCCAAAGCAAGCGAATGCGCCGAGCGGTTTCACCCATATTATCAAAATGAAAGAATATGTATGCAAAACACATCAGACTAAACATACCTGAACAGAGGAAAAGAAAATTGTTTGTGAATTGAAGCACAAATCCCGTCTGGGCAAAGAATGCCAATAAACTGATAGACAAAGAAAGGGCATGAGCCGAACGCCGCCTACCGCATACTTTGCCACGAATAATTACAACAAACGAACCTATTTGAAGTGCGCAACTTAAAATCATAAACGAGAAGAAAAAAACTATAAATGCGGTGTCAACCACCTTTGCTCTCCTTTAGGAGGGTTCTCCATAAGATAAATATGCGAGCAACTTTTCTGCCCCTCCTGGTGATTAACATGGTTCCAGATATGTTATCCGCCAGTTTATCTTTTATCAGGTCCCGAATACGGTCCGCCACAAGAGTTGAGGTGTTCAACTGTTCGTATAGATAGCTTTGTGTGATTCCCTTATTGCCAGATTCGGCAATGAGTTTTGCAATTTGAAATGTTGGGCTGTTCGCCTGTATGGCAGGGTAAGACGCTATGTAACATCCAACTATTGCCATAGATACGACCAACATAATGGGTAAGAGTTTCAGATTGAGTTCCCACCCACTGAAAATATATAGTAGGACCAGGAACACATACTGCATTAATGTGAAAAGCGTTAAGAGATAAATTAGTGTTCTGTTTGAGGGCGTTGCTGCGCACATTCTCCATATTAGAATATGAAGAATTATCGATAAAAAGCTTACGGAGAAAGCTAAGAAAATCAAGGTTAGGTCATCAATCACTAATATATTCCAAACGTGTTTAACGTCAGTATAGAGGGCATTTATGATAATATTGAATTTGCACCGGAAACGATCAGAAAATTCTCCCCGGTCTTAACAATGAGCCCACGATATTCTGATAGCAATATCATTCAGAACTGCTCCAAATTTGCGCCGTGGCGGTAACCTGTCACAGAGTGAGTTCCGCCACCAGAGGGAAATGATCTGACTGCACACTGGGGCCTATAAAAAATTTTGTTCTTAAAAACTCTTTCGTGGCCAAAATATGATCGAGTGGAAGTCCCGCAAGGATATATTTAGAGAGCCAGGTGGCCGATATCCCCCCACCCATTCTCCTTAGGGTGGTTCCTTGAATAATTCTTTTGAATGATGGGGCCCAGTGTGTCGTGTTCAGATCCCCAACCAGTATAAACGGGCTAGAAAACGACTTTAAGGTTTTACCCAGTACTTCCGTTTGATGGTGGTGGTGAAACTTGTAGCCAAACAGACTGGGTTTAGGCGGGTCGAGGTGAGTAACTAAAACGCTGAACCTGCGGTCGCCTATGTTGAATGTGGCGTCTATTATGTCGGGACCTTTTGCTGAAAGTTTTACAGATTTTACCGACTCCCACGGAACCTTCGAGAGTAGTGCAATACAACACTTCAACCCATCGTTGTTGAATTCCATGAACGGATAGCTATCAGATAGGGTTCGTAGCCTATCTTGCCATACAGGTATCACTTCCTGGAGAGCGACGAAGGTGGCGTTTTCCTGCCGTATAAACTCAATGACCGCATTTGGGTCTGGGTTGGATTTTTGAACATTCAGATCAATGATTTTAAATGAGCTGGAACGCGGTGTTATATCGGGCGTCTCTAACGGATACGGCCGCGGCCAAATTTCAATAATAATTGCTGCCACCATTACAAATGCTAAGACACCCGTTTTGAAACAATGGGCGATGGTTGCTATGACACCAAAACCGAATGCTATTAACGCAAAGTGCAGCTTAAAATGGGAAAATAATTCTAAAAATGGAAAAAAGTTTCCAAATTCTGGAAGCACATACGCTATTCCTACTCCTACGGGGCCGGCGATTATAACCTTACGCCAGGGATAAAATCTTGTCGCTGGTGTTATTTTGTAATTCCCCTCTAGTTACGGCGCATCCGTAGCCACAAAATATACAATAGTACGCTCGCTACTGACATAATGTTTCTCAAGGTAAACGCCTTGCTTTCGCCCGATGGTCTCTCATAGATGGTAGCGTCGGTCGTGATAAACGATGCTTTCTGATAGATTAATTTGACGATGGCCTCGGCCTGAAAACCAAAACCGTTTGATTGCAAAGAAATGTTCTTTAGAAGATCCACTCTATGTACCGATAGGCCGTTGTAATACGGCATATGGAGTCCTGAGAGAAAATTCACGAGGGTGGTATAGCATCGGGAAATCAAACGACGTCGACGGCCTCTAATTTCTGGATTGGTAACCCGGGGAATAATAATATCAGCGGTTCCGATAGCTTTATAGGTGGGTAACAAACCCCTGGCGGGATGGGATTCATCCGCCGGCACCCAGGTTACGTGTGTCCCCGATGCAACGGACAGACCGGTTCGGTAGGTGCCCCCGAGCCCGAGATTTTTGGGGTTCTGTAATACTTTTACGTGCGGGTTCCGTTGACTGAGATTCTGAGCAATACTAAACGTATTGTCCGTGCTGCAATCATCTACGATGATTATCTCAAAATTTATTTCAATTTGTTCTAGGGCTTTTCGAACCTCGTCTACAGAGGTTTTTAGATGTTCCTCTTCGTTAAACGCTGGAACTATTATTGTGAGAAAGAATTCTTGCACGAGAATACTCGAATAAACTGCCGAACCGATATCTCAGCGGAGAACCGGAAATAGTCTAACCTGTATAAGCAATTCTTTCCCCCAAACGGGCATTTTCTGCTAACCCGAAAATATGAAATTAGATTGGTGAAATTATAATCAAGGAGAGTAGATAGCCTATTTGCACAACGCATAGTTTTGGTCCAAAAAACGATCCTGGAAGTAACACGTCGCAGTGCACCCAGCGCTAATACCACCTTGTCAATTCTTTGACCTGTTCCCAAGCATTTACGGCAATAACACTGGGCGTCATGCCCATCAGTAAATTCCACTCATTTTGAGTAAGGTGGGGGCATGCGACACACTTATTAGTGTCTTGGACATGCTTTATGCTATCTTTTACTCCGACGTCACGAACGTTTTTCCCATCGAAGTCGTTCGACGACATGACTGTGCAGGGCATAAACCGACCGTCACCTTCAAAATGGAACTTTAATTTACTGTAGTAGCAGGGTAAGTGTTTAAAACCTTTAGGCACCTGGTCCTTTAAAAGATAGAGTTTGTTAAATTCATCATAAGGCCAGTCCAAGGCCGCCCTTAGATTCTGTACGGACGTAAATAGGGGAAAACCCTTGCGTTTGTATTCTTTAATAGTATTCAGACACGTCCGAATTTCATCCCCGGATAATGCTAATGGGTCATCGTCCTGAGTAAAATCCGTTCTGAATAGAATACTAAAGCTTACTGGAACCCCTATCTCTTTTGCTAATTTCGCAATGTACGGAATTTCACCTTTGTTGTGCTGGGACAACGTGCACTGAACGCGCACTTTAAACCTTTCTTTCAGCGCCAATTTAATCGCAGTCATTGCATGATCGTGAGTTCCGGCTCCTCGGTTCTTGTCATTATTATCTCGGCTTCCATCAAGTGAAATTGTGAGGTTGTCTACATTTCTCAACTCTTCTATTCGCTTAGGAAAGATTTGCCCGTTGGTGACAAGACAAACGTAAATACCCTTTGTTTTAATGTAGTCGATAATGTAACCGATATCTTTTCGTAGTAATGCTTCGCCACCATGCACTACGGTATAGATACATCCCATCTCCGCCAAATCGTCCACGACCTTAATAAGTTCGTCCGTCGATAGGTTGTCTTCGGGACCTTTAGAGGGATAATCGCCGTAACAATAGTTGCAGTTCCAGTTACAATTATTGTTGACTGTCAAAACAACAATCACAGGCCTTGATATCTTAAATAATCTGCAATAGGCCAATGTAAGTGGCAGTTTTAGACGGAAAAAAAGCGCTTTTAATTTTGAGCTCTTGACCCCGAGCGACCGACGTTTCACCTCATAAGCGTGTGGTGCTTTAAACTTGGCGAGAGCGCTCTTCAACTCCTCGGTATCTCTTGGAGTACCCTTTACGGCAATGTCACTATTCGGAGACTGATCTGCACGTACTGCCGAAACCATCCTCAAAACCTCATTTCACATACTGCGATTACTGTATATAACACGTGC
>JAYZFO010000003.1:0-26395 GCA_036336685.1 Pseudomonadota bacterium | reverse complement strand
GCGATAGAGTCAACGACTGATAGGTCAAAAGGATTTAGCACAGATAGGGTCCGTGATGACGAAAGATTATCTGGTGGACGGTTATTCTTTACCATTTGAGAAAGGCCGGCTCAGTGAATTTAACGGTTATTTACACATTTTTATTTAGCGGTATTCGAAAATAATATGAGTCGTATGGATACAGGACTTTTATACGTTTCGCGAGTGCCGGTCCTTCTCGTCGGTAGAGCCAAAAAGTGTGCCGCGGGGTTAAGCCAATAAATACCTATCGGCCCGCAGTTTCCAATCAAATATTATCGAGTTGTACGGTGGCTTGAAGGTGCCGATGACTTCTTCAACGCAGTAGCCTCCTGCTTCTCCCTTTCCGCTAGACGAGTGGCTTGTTCTTTTGCTGCTCCATACTGGATTGGCCACCGCTGAGGGTCATGTCCGTACCAGGCTGCCGCCTCAAGAGTAAAATGTGGGTTTGTAAGATGAGGGCGAGCGAGGGCAACTAGGTCCGCGCGGCCGGCTGCCACTATCGTATTCGCCTGATCAGCGGTTGTTATATTGCCGACAGCGATTGTTGGTACCTGAGCTTCGTTACGAATTTGTTCGGAAAACGGTGTTTGGAACATACGGCCATATATAGGGATAGCGTCTGGCGTCGTTTGTCCGGCTGACACATCAATGATATCGCAACCGCGTTTCTTGAATATAGATGCTATCTCTACTGCGTCATCGGCTGTGATCCCGCCTGTTGTCAGCCAATCAGTGGCTGACAGGCGAACAGATATGGGCAAGTGATCCGGCCAAACATCTCGGACCGCGTTAAGAACCCGTAATGGAAAACGAAGCCTGTTTTCAAGACTACCGCCGTACTCGTCATTTCGATGATTGGCGACAGGCGTAATAAAACTGGACAAAAGGTATCCGTGGGCCATGTGTAATTCGATCATGTCAGCGCCAGCATCTCTGGCTCGATGCGTTGCGGACACAAAGTCACCGCACACTTCCTCGATGTCGGACAGCGTCATCTCACGCGGAACGTGCATACCTTTTGCATGCGGTACAGGAGATGGTGCGACAACTTCCCAGTTATCTTCATCGAGGGGATCGTCCATGCCCTTCCACCCCACCTTTGTTGAACCTTTGCGGCCGGCATGGCCCAGTTGCAAGCAAAACATGGCGTTTGAATTTTCGTGAATAAAATCAATGATTTTGCGCCATGCCTCAGCTTGTGCGTCTGTATAAAGTCCGGTGCACCCAGGAGTGATGCGACCATATTTTGACACACAGGCCATCTCAGAAAATATTAGACCCGCACCTCCAAGAGCAAGTGATCCAAGATGTACAAAATGAAAATTACCCGGCACACCATCCGTCGATGAATACATGTCCATTGGTGAGACCACGATGCGATTGACAATAACAACGCTGCGGAGCTTAAAGGGTGTAAAAATCGGCGGCGGCTTATCATGTTCAAGATTTAGTCCCGAATTCCGGACCTCATCAGCAAACCAAGCATCGACCTGTTTTATGAGAAAAGGATCTCTCAGTCGAAGATTTTCGTATGTCACTTGTTTTGATCGAGACAACATAGAAAATGCTGCTTGTATTGGTTTCATTTTCCAATAACGATGAGGGTTTTCTGTCCAAATGACGGATACATCGGCGGCGTGTTGGGTTTTTTCTACTTCTTCACGCCGCAATTTCTCAAATTGTTGCTGGCCGGCCGTAACCGAGTCGCTGTTCTCTAATGCGTCAACAAGCGCGATAGCGTCTTCCATAGCCAGCTTTGTGCCCGACCCAATTGAATAATGCGCGGTATGGAGCGCATCACCAATTAAGACATAACGATCATGATACCAGTTTTGGCATCGAACGGTTGGAAATCGCCGCCAAAGCGATCTATTTGCTTTTAGTTGGTATTTTCCATGTTCTAATTGGTCTGCCCAAAGTTTTTCCATGTAGGAGGCAAGGGCCCGGTCTTCAAGGTGAGCCACTTCGGCTTCTGCACTTTTCCATGTTTTAGCCGGCGCCTCTATTATCCAGGTGCTCATGTCGTCTTTGTATTGGTAGGCTCCGAGGACCCAAGTCCCGTGATCATTTTCGGTGAAATCAAAAGTAAACGCGTCGTACGGTTTGTTTGTTCCTAACCAGACAAAGTGGTTTTTTCGCCATTGTATATCCGGACGAAAATGATTGCTAAAAGTCTCACGAACTAAGCTATTGATGCCGTCTGCTCCCACAACAAGGTCCGCATCTATTTCAGAAAAATTAGTTATTTCAGCCGAATACTCGATACCAACCCCGACACTCTTGCACCTTTTTTGGAGAATTTTTAGGAGTTCTATGCGCCCACACCCACAGAAGCCATGGCCTGTGGAACGGATGGTTTCCCCATGCAGAATAAAATCAATTTCGTCCCAGTAGGCAAATTGGCCAGTGATAGCGTCGTAGCTTTCTGGATCATTTTTTAAAAATTGATCGAGCGTGTCGTCCGAAAAGACAACTCCAAACCCAAAGGTGTCGTCGGGAGCGTTTCGCTCAAAGACGATGATCTCGTGCCTCGGCCATTTCTTCTTTGCGAGGAGCGCAAAGTAAAGGCCACCAGGGCCGCCTCCGACTACTACTATTCTCATGGGTTTCCCCGATTTGCTATCTCAGATGGTTAGCGCGATCATGCGCTGAAACGGAGAACAAATTCAATGCTATTGCCTTTACCCGAATCTCGTCAAAGGATTTTTGAAATACAGAGTGCTCGCAAGAAATACGCATTTAAACGCGCAAAACTCGCAAAGTGGTATCAAGGAAAATTAGACCATATTGATGGAGAGCGGCTTGATGATCCCGAGGTTTGGCAAAAGATCCCAATTGTTGACAAAGAGATACTCCGAAAACTTTCTCATGATGAGTTCATGGACCAATTCTGTATTGCTTCACCAAAAGATATTGCCGAATACTGGCGTTCCGGTGGGACAACAGGGGCCCCAGTTTTTTATCCAAGAACCTTTAAGGACGTAGAATATGGGCTGATCACCTGGGGAAGGTCGTTTCCTGCAATGGGCATTGGGCCGGGCGATTTATGCCATATATCTTTTCCAATAGGGGTACATCCTGCTGGTCAGATCTGGGCGAGGTCCGCTCATCTGTTTGGCGTCGGAATGGCTTGGGTTGGGGCAGGAAATTCTGTCCCGTCGGCGGTCCAATTGGACTTGATCCTGACTCTCAAGCCAACCGTGCTTATCGCTATGCCTAGTTTTGCTCTGCACCTCGCTAATCTCGCAGCTGAAAGAGATATCAACTTATCTGAGACCAGCGTTACGAAAATCGTTTGTTCCGCGGAGCCGCTTTCTGATGCCAAACGTGCTAAACTGGCGAGAACCTGGGGCGCAGAAGTTTTTAATGTGTTCGGTATGAGTGAAGCGGGGTTGATGGGTGCTGAGGGTGTAGCCCATGACGGTATGCATATTTGGTCGGATATGTTTTTCATTGAGGTGGTGGACCCTGACACAGGAGAAATACGCCTAGATGGCGAAGAAGGTCACTTGTGCCAAACACCTCTTTGGACGGGACACGCTACACCGTTTCTTAGGTGGAATGCGGGTGATATTGTTGAATATATTGATAAGGGTGCAAGTGGCGGTATGTTTGCCGATTTATTCCCTATGATTCGACATACAAATCGGACAACAGGGTTTTTCAAAATACGTGGTGTTAATGTAAATCATACGGAATTTGAGGATTTTATTTTTTCTAAGTCGGCGGTAAATGATTTTCAAGCTGTACTTGTTACCGACGATGATCAATTAGAGACGCTAGATGTCCTCATTGAGGTGAGTCGTGGCGATAATCAGACCCTGGTTGCAGAGGATCTTGCGGTTGGTATAAAACGTAGTTTTGAAATTACACCACGTATACAAATCATCAACGTTGGCACACTTGCAAAGCAATTTGAAAATTCGATAAAAGCACCGAGATTTGTTGATAGAAGAGATTAAAGTTTTCTTATTTATATCGATTTTCCCGGCACACAAAAATACTTTAAGTTGAACTTTAGTTTTAGGAGTAATTGATTTTCATGAGTGGTATAGAACGCGCTAACGGCCATAAGCCTGCGGGTATTTCGTCTCTTTTTCATCCCGCGTTGGCTGATGCCCCAAGACCTGACCCAGCAGCACTTCAATATGATCTAGATCGGGCGCTATCATCGGTATTACCACTTCAGGCTCGGGCACCCGAGGATTCTTTTTCCGCTTCCTACCTAGGCACAGAGCGTGAAGGAAACGCCGTTCTGATTTCAGATGATGGCCTATTACTAACCATAGGCTACCTCATCAACGAGTGCGAAATTATTACGGTGGGTACGCGCATTGGGGGCGTCGCCCAAGCACACACTATAGCGTATGACTATGAAACCGGATTTGGGCTCATGCGCACGACTGACGAGTTAGGGGTCCCCCCAATTGAGCTTGGACATTCTGCAAACGTAAAAGAGGGCGATATATTAACGGTAGGCGCACACGGTGGTGCAGCACAGGCAATAGCTGTGGAAATATCTTCAGTGCGGGAATTTGCAGGTTACTGGGAATATTTGATTTCCGGTGCAATATTTACGGAACCACCGCACCCGACATGGTCGGGTGCGGCACTTATCGATAATGAGGGCAAATTAGTAGGTGTTGGCTCTCTCTTTGTTCAAGATGCCGAAGAAGAAAACGCGGAAAAGCAGCCGGGTAATATGTTTGTTCCGGTTGACCTTTTGAAACCCATTTTCGAGATGCTTTTAGAAAAGGGGCGTACTGAACATCCCGCTAGGCCCTGGCTTGGTATTTACACGGTCGAAACAATGGGTCACCTGCTTGTAACCTCTGTATCACAGCGCGGGCCAGCGACAGATGCGGGAGTTTTACCCGGGGATGTCGTTTTGGCCGTCAATGGGCAAGACGTTAAGACTCTCAGTGAACTTTATCGTGAAATATGGGGTTCGGGAGAAGCGGGTGTGCCCGTCGATCTAGCAATCTTGCGTGATCAAAAGATGATCGAAATCTCCGTAATAACAGTCGATCGTGCGCGGATAATGCGGCGCCCCGCTTCGCACTGAGTTACACGAATATAACGATTCGCTGCGAGATTATGAACAAAGGTGGCAGAAACGTTACTTGCGCGAGGTCCGTGTCTAAAGCTTTAAATAGAAAAAATGAATTTCTAGATTTTCACCTCTTTTTGGTTCTTCTCGGTCCCCACTCCGAGTATTTTCCAGCCTTTATTCTGTTATGTAGTTGGTATAACCGGTCAACATGGATAAACATTTAGATTGTGAACATTTTCCAGGTATGGCGACCATCGCCGACCGTTACGACGCCTTTATATTGGATGTTTGGGGGGTTCTTCACGACGGAGTTACTTTGTACCCTGGCGTAGTCGATACGCTCCAAAGATTAACCGACTTATCAAAACCATTTGTAATGCTGACTAATGCCCCCAGGCGCAGTAAGGCCGTCGCAGAATCTATGGTAGAGATGGGTATGCCGCAAAACTTTTGTTCTCATATTCTGTCCTCCGGTGAGGCCACCTATAACGATTTAGATGAAAGGACAAACCCTTTTTATGAGAACATTGGCAATCGCTTTTTTCATACTGGCCCGGAACGTGACCGTGGACTTTTCAAAGGTTTAGATTGGGAAGAAACCAAGACGTTGGAGAATTGTGACCTCATCGTCAATACCGGCCCTTGGCAAGACGGAGAAACTATCTCCGATTACGAAGAAGTATTGCGCCTAGGTGCGGAAAAAAAAATCCCAATGATTTGCGCAAATCCAGATTTAGAGGTGGTCCGGGGCGGGCGTAAAATTATCTGTGCCGGGGCGTTAGCGGTTCGCTTCATCGAACTCGGCGGTTCAGTGCGTTGGCTTGGTAAACCGAAGGTCGAAATCTATGATTATTGTTTTAAGTTGTTGGGCGGTATTTGCAAGGAGCGCATAGCGGCTATCGGGGACTCATTTCGAACAGATTTGGCCGGCGCTCGCAATGCTGGTATTGACCCAATACTGGTTTGTGGGGGAATCCATTCTGCGGAACTTACTTGTTTTTCTTCTGTATCGGTCGGTATAGAGAAGCTAGCGTCGAAATGGCGGGTAATGCCCGTAGCTTCCATGGATACATTCACTTGGTGAATTTAAGGTTACAAATTTATTTGGTCTGTAGACATATAACGTAGAACGTGGCAAAGCCCGCTAGGTGTATGCGCTAATTTTTACTGTTTTTGTCGACACGGTCGGTTTTGGTATTGTCCTACCCTTGTTGCCGCTTTATGCGCAGGCATTCGGTGCTTCGCCGGAATTAGTAACACTAGTGGCTGTAAGCTTTACAATGGGGCAAGCTCTATTTGGCCCATTTTGGGGATGGATGAGCGACAGGTTGGGCCGAAAACCAGTTCTACTCCTGACAATTAGTGGGACCTTGTGCGCATACGTTTTATTGGCCTTTACCAGTAGTTTAATGATGCTTTTTTTTGTTCGTTTTGTCGGCGGTGCGATGGCTGCCAATATGGGTGTTGCAAATGCATTGGTTGCAGATGTTACCACTCCCGAGGAAAGAACAAAGAATATAGCGCGTCTCAGTGCCGCCGCTGGTTTGGGGTTTGTGGCCGGTCCAGCGATCGGTGGTATTCTTGCGGGCGTGGAGCTAGGACGCTCTCCATTCTTCCTGCCTTACCTGACAGCGGCGATATTTTCTGCCTTGGCGCTGGTTCTGGCCGTAACAACGATAAAAGAAACCGTCGGGCGTGATCAGAGATCAAAAGCTATAGAAAGACCAATCTTTCGCGGATGGTATGCCACATTGCAAAATTCTCAAACGCGGGTGTTACTCTTTTTAATGTTTGCACCACCTTTTGTTTTTGCAGGTGTCGAAGTTGTCATTGTTTTGTGGTCCGAAAGGGCTTGGGGTTGGGGACCTCAAGAGAACGGTTACTTTTATGCCTGGATGGGTGTGTGTCATGTTTTTCTGCAGTGGCTTTTGATTGGTCCATTAGCTAAATGGTTGGGGGAACGGTCCTTAATTACAATTGGAGCTCTTTCGCTCGGCGCAGGTTGCGTGCTCATGCCGCTGGTGACGTTTGAAATAGGTTTGTATATCGCGGCATTACTTATGATCTTGGGCACCGCCGCCTGCACCTCTTCGCTTAACAGCCTACTCTCACAATCGGCTGAAGCCAGTTATAGGGGGACACAGTTGGGTTTGGGTCAAGCCTTCGCAGGATCGGGACGAATAGTCGGACCAGCGCTTTCTGGTATCGTATTTGCCTCTGTAGGGATTGACTGGCCATTTTTCTTTGGTGCTATCGCAATGTTAGTGATGGCGTTTGGAAGTCGACTAATCATGGTCAGGCGAGCTTCAGATATTGTTTTATAATAAAAGAAAAGTTACTCAAGAATTCTTGACGAAGTGTGTCAAGCCAACTACAAGTTCGCGCTTTCTGAGTATCTTGTGATACCATTAAAACTACACGTAATGTTTTCAGGAACAAAAAATGTCCAGACGATGTGCTATGACCGGAAAGGGTGTGCTCACCGGTAATAATGTTAGCCACGCACATAATAAAACGCGCCGTCGATTTCTACCGAATCTACAGAACATGTCTCTTTTATCGGATGCATTAGGTAAGACGGTACGCCTCCGACTCTCTGTTAAGGCTATCAGGACGATCGAACAAAAGGGCGGGCTGGATTCCTATCTTATGGAAACGCCGGATACAAAACTTCCTGATGAGGCCCTCGTGCTCAAGCGCAAAGTAAAAAAAGCACTGGTAACGGCTGATTGAGGGTTTGTCGCGCTTCTGAAAAAGAGTTTGACGGTAAGTTCGTTGTACTAAATAATTTCACACACTTCGTTGAAGTCATAACGGTATAATCTTGGGCTTGTTATTCCTGCAAGGTCACCATAGCCGATATTGCAAAGGAAATTAGACTTCCAATTCTTACCGTCAAGAAAAGCCTTGTCGGCGGCATCGGTATCAAAGCCTCCCATCCCACCTGCATCAAGTCCCACAGAGCGCGCTGCCATGATTAGATACGCTCCTTGCAGCGTGCTTTGTTGAAAAGCAAATTTTTCGGCAAGTTGGGCATTTTCCTCGAATTTCTTCCCCAATTCCGGTCGAACCGGATAGAGCTTGGCAAAGTCAGTATAAAAATCGAGATCGAACGCAAGCAGTGCCGTTACCGGTGCTGTCATAGTCTGCTCCACGTTAGCAGGCATAAGACAGGGCCTAAGTTTTTCTTTTGCTTCATTTGACCGAATAAAGATTAACCTGCCGGGCTGTGTATTAGAGCTCGTGGACCCGTATTTTACCAAATCATAAATTTCCCTAAGTTGGTGGTCGGTGACGTCTTTTTTCTGCCACGCATGGTGGGTCCTTGATTCTCGGAAAATAAGATCTAACGAGTGGTTATCTAAATTAGGAGAATTTTTGCGAGAAGTGGTGATACGTTCTCGTGCCTCGAGCAGGGCTTTTTCTTCGAACATTAGTTAATTTTCCCAGGCGGTTGGTACAAATTTGTTTTCAAGTGCTTTGATTTTAAACTCAATTGAAGGGCACCCCAACACCTTTTGAAACATGTGCCGCTTTGTAGCACAATAAACCAAGGAGGCACCCATTAGAAAGCCCTTCGTCGTAGGGCAAAATTTGCGTATTCGGACTGTTGGGAGGGCCTGCTCACTGAATCAATCGTTTTAATTCACCAAAGAGGGTTTCGTTAGGGAAGAAAAGTATCAGTATATAGCATTTTTTTATTTTGTACCTTCGTGTTAAATAACAAAAAGTGTAATATATACAAAACTAAAGTCTCCAATGGAGGACAGGGAAATGACGAACTATACAAAATCGCTTTTGGCCGGGGTAATGGCCGGTGCTTTTATTTGTGCCTCAGCGGCAGGCGCTGTGGCGGCTATGGACTTTCAGGGCAAAACGATAAAAATCGTTATACCCTATGGTCCAGGCGGCACATATGACAAATACGGTGTCACTTTTTCAAACCATCTTGGTAAACATATTCCGGGCAACCCCAATATCATATTACAACACATGCCTGGCGCCGGCGGCGCTAAAGCAATGAATTGGGCATACAACGTGATGCCTAAAAATGGCCTTAATATGATTGTGCCACTCGATAACGGTGTCACGAATCAACTTATGCGGCCAAAAAAAATGCGTTATGACGCTCGTAACTTTACCTGGGTAGGTTCGAGTAACCAAACTAATGTCGTGATGGTGGTCCGCACCGATAGTGGTATTTCGAAGCTAGACGATCTTAAAACAAAGTCGATCATTGGCAGTACCAGTGGAAAAAATTCGTCTGGGTACATAAACCCAATGCTTTTCAAAGGCTTGTTCAATTACAAAATTAAGATGGTTACTGGTTATAAAGGATCATCCAAGTCGATTTTTGCGATGGAGCAAGGTGAATCTAAGATGGCGGCCTTTAACTGGCTTGCTTGGGCGTCAAAAGTACCCCATTGGTTTAAAGGTGAGAAGCCGTTTGCCCGTGCAATCGCACAGATTGGAATTTTCAGAGATCCCGATCTTCCAAAGTCAGTACCGATGGCGAGTGAGTTGGTAAGCAATCCTCTTGATAAAAAAGTAGTCCAGTTTCTCGGAGTTGCTGGGCTTCTCGGGCGCGGCCTGGCGTTGCCACCCGGCGTTGATAAGGGGACGGTTAAAATCCTTCGCACCGCGTACAATAAGATGAATGCCGATCCAGCTTTCGCTGCAGAATTGAAGAAACGGAAGCTCAGGTTAATCCCTTCAACCGGTGAGCAAATTCAAAAAGTTGTGAACGAATCAGTGTCTAGTGCTGATCCAGCAGTGGTCGCTCACGCTCGCAAGCTCATTTACGGAAAATGAGGTGGAAATTTCGTAACGGTTAAATTGTTGATCAACAGCTATGAAACTGGCCAGATTACCGTCTGGCCAGTTTTTTGTTGCGAATTTCTTATTAAGCCGCGTAGTCAGAGCGACGGGTCTGCGAGCGGGGCGTATAAGACCCGTCATCAAATAATTCTGCTAGCCGGTCCATCATGATACCGCCAAGTTGTTCGGCATCCATAATAGTCACGGCACGGCTATAATAGCGGGTTACATCGTGTCCAATGCCGATCGCCGTTAACTCTACTTCGGTTTGGTTTTCCAGCATTGTAATAACCTCTCGTAAGTGCTGTTCCAGATAATTTCCAGGGTTAACCGAGAGGGTAGAATCGTCTACCGGCGCCCCATCCGAGATAACCATCAAAATTTTGCGCTGTTCTTGTCGATGAACCATTCTACTGTGGGCCCAGAGCAATGCCTCGCCATCTATATTTTCTTTCAAAAGACCCTCTCGGAGCATCAGGCCTAGAGATTTTCGGGCTCTTCGCCATGGAGCGTCAGCAGACTTATACAGAATATGACGTAAATCATTCAGGCGGCCCGGGCCAGTTGGTTTTCCGTCGGCGAGCCATCTCTCCCTTGCCTGCCCGCCTTTCCAGGCTCTCGTCGTAAAACCTAGAATCTCTACTTTCACGCCACAACGTTCGAGGGTCCGAGCTAATATATCTGCGCTCATCGCGGCGACCGTTATAGGTCGCCCTCGCATAGAGCCGGAGTTATCAATTAGCAAAGTGACAATAGTATCTCGGAATTCAGTTTCTTTTTCCACTTTGTAAGATAGAGGATGTAGGGGATTAGTAACTACTCTCGATAAACGGCCCGCATCGAGAAGGCCCTCCTCCAGATCAAACTCCCAAGATCTCGATTGCTGTGCAAGGAGCTTACGTTGCAGTCTATTCGCGAGTCGACCGATAATACCCTGGAGGCTGGCGAGCTGTTGGTCAAGATGATTGCGTAATCGATTAAGCTCGTCTGGGTCGCAAAGGTCGTCCGCCTGGACTATCTCATCAAATTCGGCGGTATAAGGCCGATAAAGGGGCTTCCGTTGTCCTGATCCCTGGCCGTCTTTCCGCTGTTGCTGCTGTGATTGTTCCCCATCCTCATCCCCAGTTCCAGGCATCATTTCTTCCTGGCCTTGTTCCGAAAGGGAATCGTCACCTTCCTCGACTTCCATGTCATCCATCTCAGAGGACTCGTCGCCTGACATTTCCGCCGACACACCTTCCATATCGGCGTCGTCTGAATCCGCGTCCTCCGCGTCCTGGTCTTCGGATTCTTCTCCTTGCTCCCCGTCTTGTTGGTCTGTCGCTTCCGCGTCCTCGTCGATTAGCTCCAATTCGACAAGAAGTTCGGTGAGAGCTTCTGCGTATGCCACTTGGTCTTCAATCGAATTTGATAATGTATCGAAGTCAGTATCTATCTTGTCATCAATCCAGTCACGCCATAAGCTAACAAGCTGTTCACCGCCTTCCGGCAGTTTTTCGCCTGTCAACTTTTCGCGCACCATTAGTCCTATCGCTTCCGATAAAGGAGCATCTTCCCGCACATTAACCCTCGTGTAGCCAAAGGCATCGCACTTTTCTTCTAAAGATGCGCGTAAATTGTTAGCAACGCCCATCATCATGCGGCTACCGAGTGCCTCACACCGCACGCGTTCAAGAGCTTCAAATACGGCAACAGCATTTTCGCCACGTGGTGAACGTGATGCGTGCACTGTTTCATCGTGAAAACGCATCTTTAGGGCCATAGCGTCAGCTTCGCCTCTCAGCGCTGCAACTTCCTTTTCAGTGAAATCGCGGGATGGTATTGGGAGGCGGGCCTGGTTGTCGACAAGCCGAGCCTCTGAACCATAAACGAGCGTTATATCTTCTCGTTCGGCGATAGCTCGCATGGCAGCCGCTGTGACGCGACGAAATTCTTCGGCAGGTTGATTTTCGTTCATATATCAAGCAGCTGTCTGTGTTGCCTTGAGTTCCGGTAATTCTTCGCCAAAACAGCGTTGGTAATATTCTGCGACGGTGGTCCTTTCCAGCTCGTCACATTTATTCAGAAAGGTCATGCGAAATGCGGTTCCAATATTTCCCAGAATTTCGTTGTTTTCCGCCCATGTGATAACCGTCCGCGGTGACATAACAGTTGATATGTCTCCTGCCATAAAGCCAGCTCGAGACAAATCAGCAACGCGAACCATTGAACTAATGATCTGCCTTCCTTCGGCGTCTTTATTATAATTGGGACATTTTGAGAGCACGATGGCCGATTCGTCATCGTGTGGCAAATAATTAAGGGTCGTGACTAAATTCCACCTATCTAGTTGTCCCTGATTAATTTGCTGCGTACCGTGGTATAAACCCGTCGTATCGCCGAGACCTACGGTATTGGCTGTAGAAAGAAGACGGAAAGCTGGGTGGGGTTTGATAACGCGGTTTTGATCTAACAACGTCATTTTACCATCTACTTCCAGTACACGCTGGATTACGAACATTACATCGGGACGGCCTGCATCGTATTCGTCAAATACTAATGCGATGGGGCTTTGCAACGCCCAGGGTAAAATCCCATCTCGGAATTCTGTGACTTGTTTACCTTCTTTTAAGACGATGGCGTCCTTACCAATCAGGTCAATTCGACTGATGTGACTATCTAAATTGACGCGAATACAAGGCCAATTAAGACGAGCGGCTACTTGTTCAATGTGCGTAGATTTTCCCGTTCCGTGATACCCCTGGATTAGGAGGCGGCGGTTATGTGCGAATGCGACACTGATAGCAAGGGTCGTGTCGTGATCAAAGCAATAGGTTTCGTCGATATCCGGCACATGTTCAGTTTTTTTAGAAAATGCCGGAATTTCCATATCTATTTCTAAATCAAAAGCTTTGCGTGCAGACACAACTTTGTCCGGTGTCTCAATACTACTTATCTGTGTTACTACGTCTTTTTTCTTAGCGACCATTTATTCTATTTCCCCAAGCGTAGGCCCAAAAAAACGAGCGGCGCTACATTAGGCGCTCGCAGTCCCGTAACGTCTTATAAGCATTATTTACCAATTTTAAACGGTCTTCTGCCTTTTTGTCGTCCCCGTTCGCGTCCGGATGTAGCTCTTTAACAAGAATTTTGTACCGTTGTTTTACATCGGTAATGGTGACCGGCGCAACAAGGCCCAAAACATTTACCGCATCCCACTCAGTGGGCGTAAAATCCAACGTTTGGGCAACCAAAGTTTGTTTTTTGAATCCGGTATAATTTGTATCGCCAAGGATATCCAGCGGGTCTTTTATACTTTCGTTTGCTGCTGGGCCCTGGGTGCCTATTGGCCACGTTGGGCGCCTCCACACAGTGTCACGGCGAATTTCTGATTCAAATGTCGCTTCATCCATACCTTCATGGTAGTTCCAGTTGGCATTGTACTGTCGGACATGTTCCAAGCATAAAAAATGATACACCTGAATCTCATCACGGGAACGTGGTGCGGGATATTTGCCGCGCTTGCTGCACTTGGGATGCGCGCATTCTTCCGATGCTGATTCGGTTTTGGAATGGCTTGGTGACATGTTATTTATATCGAATGGTTGGTCGGTCATGAATATAGTATGATTGCAGTAAATTTGACGTGCAAGCATAGTCGTGCCGATTGGCGTGTTTTCGGTTTCAAACTCTAAGTATAGGGACTGTGACCAATACATGAGCGTCGCTAGCAATATTGAGGCAAAACTTAGGGTCGCATTTAAACCCGATTTTCTATCGGTTATCGATGAGTCTCATCTTCACGCTGGCCATATTGGTGCCCGACCTGAGGGGGAAACCCATTTCCGTGTAGAGATCACGTCAACTGCATTCGATAAAAGAACGCGGGTGGACCAACAGCGCATGGTTTATGATGTGCTACGACATGAACTTGCAGGTCCGGTACATGCATTGGCATTATCCACGCGTTCCCCGTGAAAACCTCTACTCTTATTCCAATGGGAGCCCTGTGGGTGCCCTATTTTCGTATAGCAGAACGCGACCGGCCCGCTTTACATAGACTTCAAGGGTTTGCTGGATTTATAAAATGCGGGGTACTCATCTCGTATCTTTTCGCCGTTCGATGCCCAGACGTGACAAGTGTTTATGGGTGGCCGGGAAACTTTTTCGGGCTTGTGATCGGTATTAGCTGGCGAAGAGTTAGACCAGCGAACGGTATGAAATGCCACGGTAGCAATAGGCCGGAGCATATCCACTAAATGTGCACATCCCTTTGAACCGCCTAAGTTCTTTTTTATCTGGTAATTCCAACCCGGGCCAATTTTCAACCCTTTTATCTTTTGAAATGACGGCAAGATAGTTGGACACAATTCGTAGGGTCCAGCGTCTGTTATCACTTCCACTTCGCGGACTATAAATTTGTGATCCACTGTTAGTCTTATCCACATGTCATGCAGTGGCTCACCGGGTTTGATTGTTCCACGATATTCATTAACGAAAGAATAAGCCTTAACGTCGGTCAGGTGGCCTTCAATGTCCCATAACCCGTCAGAGCGCCTAAAGCTCTGACAGACTATGGCACGAGTATGTACTTTTGTGCGAGTAATATCTGTCTTCGACAATGGCATTTAGTTTCCTATTTGATTTTGTTCAACTGCCTGCTCTTTCGGGAATTCTTTCATCGCTTTTAAGCGGATAGATGTAATTCGGTTTCCCTGGCGTCTGATTATCTCAAAGCGAAATCCATAAAAATTAAAAATCTGTCCAACCTGCGGAATAAGTTTTGCTTCATGAATGACTAGACCAGCAATTGTCGCGACCTCCTGGTCTGGGAGATCCCAATCGAATCGGCGATTTAGATCGCGGACGGTCACGCCTCCGGAAACCACAAAGGATCCATCGCGTTGCGGTCTCACGCCTATCGGCACAACATCGTGTTCGTCTGAAATATCTCCTACGATCTCTTCAAGGATGTCTTCCAAGGTAATTACGCCCATGAGGGCACCGTATTCATCTACCACCAGGGCAAAATGTTCCCGTCGTTCTCGGAACGCCTGTAATTGCCCTAACAGCGTTGTTGATTCTGGGATAAACCAAGGTGGTGTGGCAATGCGGTCAGTGTCGAGAGCATCAAGATCCCCCCGATGCGCGTGCACTTCGCGTAATAGCGCCTTTGCATGCATAACACCAATTATATTGTCGGGAGAATCGCGCCAAAGAGGTATCCGCGTATAGGGACTGTCTAATGCGGCCTCAACAATTTCGCTCGTTGTTTGCGACCCGTTTATCATAAAAATATCTTGTCGATGTTGCATCACCATCTCTACGTCCACATCTGCGAGATCTAATATACTATGCAGCATCGCTCGTTCATGTTGCTCCATCCCGCCGCCTGCCCTATGCAGTTCAATGGCGCCACGGAGTTCTTCGACTGTTGTACCCCAATCACCAGAGTAATCTAGTTTCACACCAAATAGTTTTTGTAGGCCACGTGTGATAAATTGGAGTGTTGACATGATGGGACCTAACAGCCGGACCAGCACCATGAAAGTAGGTGCTATCGCCAGCGCTAATCGATCAGCATTTCCAAACGCGTACGTTTTTGGCAGAATTTCCCCGAAAATAAGAACTAAAAGGGTCATGGCGATAGTCGCATAAATGACGCCGGTTTCCCCAAAGAAACTTATTAAAAGGCTCGTAGCAAGCGCGGACCCAAGGATATTGACGAGGTTATTTCCCAGAAGGATCGTGCCTATCATTCGATCCTGATCACTGCGTAATCGATTAACTAGAATTGCCCGCCGGTTGCCTTTTGCTGCTAACTGAAAAAGGCGTGGTCGTGAGGCTGCTGTAAGTGCTGTTTCTGAGCTGGAAAAAAAACCTGATAAAACAAGTAAAACCGCTATTCCGACTATTGTTGCAAGAGTACCTATCTCCATAAGGACTTTCGAATTCCCTCTAGGTTGGTTAAATTAGCTGTTTAGTTCCTTTAGTAAACGTTCAACCACTTCTATATCTACATCGTCCGAAACAAACGCCTCCCCAATGTTGCGGATTAATACGAAGGTGTTTCGGCCACTCTTGTTCTTTTTATCATGAGCCATATGTCCAATTATTTTTTTTGGTTTCCACTGCTGATTTTCAATTTGCGGAAAATTGGTCATAAGTCCTATTCTTTTGAAATGACCGACGACACGATTAAGGGCAGTCGACTCAAAAAATCCTAAAATGTTGGATAATTTGCACGCAAGAGTCATGCCTATAGAAACGGCCTCGCCGTGGTTTAATTCTGCACCAAACTCGGTTTCTGCTTCTAACGCGTGACCAAACGTATGGCCGAAGTTTAATAACGCGCGCGTTCCACGCTCGTACTCATCTTCTGCAACAATTCCTGCCTTGATCACGCAGCTTTTATGAATAGCATACCTTAGCGCCTCAAACTCACCATCAACTAGAGCAATGCCGTTTTTCTCGAGCCATTTAAAAAATGCAGCATCCCGTATGAGGCCGTATTTAACGACCTCCGCGTAGCCCGCGAGCATTTCTCGCTGTGGCAGAGAATTAAGAACATCGGTGTCCGTAATGACAATACTCGGTTGGTAAAATGCACCTATAAGGTTTTTACCATGCGGTGTATTTATGCCCGTTTTTCCGCCCACTGAGCTATCAACTTGTGCCAGAAGGGTAGTAGGTATTTGTATAAAATTAATTCCTCTGAGAATAACACTGGCGGCGAAGCCCGTTAGGTCGCCCACCACTCCTCCGCCGAGAGCTACTAATGTAGATCCGCGTTCGGGCATTTTATCTAGAACCCTGTCTGTGATCATCTTAATAGTTTCAAAACTTTTTGTATCTTCGCCCGATGGTAGGATGATCGTATGCGATTGTATGGCCGCTTCGGCTAAAGATTTTTGAATTAAAGGTAGATAAAGTGGGGCAAGATTTTTGTCGGTTATAATCCAACAGTTTCCATTTCCGATGGTATTGCGAATTATAGTGCCTGAAGACCTCAGTAGGCCTTTACCTATCAAAATATCGTACGAACGGGTGCCAAGTTCGACTGTAAGTTTATCTGGATCGCTTGGCATTTGGGTTTTTATACCTTGTTTAATCTCTTTAAATGGCGGTCAAGAGCTCTGACAACATTTTCTACTGTCTCGTCGACGGTGGTGTCGCTCGTCCCAAGAACGAGATCGGCCTTTTCGTATATGGGATAGCGCTCTTTCATCAATCTTTCCAGTGTTTGCCGTTTATCACCCGTCTTTAATAGAGGTCGATCATCGCGCCGTGATACCCTTCTTAATGTGGTATCAAGATCGGCTTTGAGCCATATAGAAATAGCATGTTGAGATATATTTTCACGCGTTTCCTTGTTTAAAAATGCACCTCCCCCTGTCGCTATTACTAATGCTGATTTTTTTAATAAACGCGCTATTACTCGTCGCTCACCATCTCTAAAAGCTTCCTCTCCGTAACGAGAAAAAATTTCTTCTATTGTACAATCCGCGGCAGCTTCTATCTCGGCGTCCGCGTCGACAAAATCCAAGTGTAAATTTTGTGCGAGTTTTTGTCCGATATACGTTTTTCCTGCACCCATTAAACCAACTAGAACAATGGGTTGAGTTCTAATATTCTCTTTAAAGGGTCTTCTTTTTGGTTTTTTTTGGGCCGCCATTTAATCAAATAAGGGTTCTTTAAAATAAAGAATAAGTTATGTGCAATTTTAGCACTTAGCGTTGAAAGCCATCTATACAGACGATAGACTGCCTCTAAATCGCCATAAATCTTCTCTACGTATTAAATATACGACGAAAATTCATCTGTGTCGCCAGTTTAGACGGTTTGCTCAAAGGACTTTTTGCTGACGGCCAACAATAAAGCGGATAGGGTTTACCCTATGAACAGCATAACCTCGTTTATTATTATTGGCGCACTGATCATTATAGCTGCGAGTGGAATCTTTATAGCCACCTGGGAAATTCCGGTTCCTGCAACAACAATCGAGAAAAATATTCCCATTTCTGCTGCAAAAATAGAAAGAAACGTCACCGAATGATTGTTGCTCCTGTCAGGCTGCTTATTTTTAGAGGTGCATTTGCCGTTATTCTTGCATCCGCTTCGATTGAGGCTAACGCCCAAATGAAACTCCACAGCGCTCCTCCTGTCATTGAGGACAATCAGATAAAAACTAAAAGTTCGACGTCTATCGAAAGTCTCCAACCTTCAGCAAGTGGTACTAAAAAAAAGGGTAAAGCGAAGGGGCAAAAAATAGTAACGCCAAGAGCTCTCGAGGAAGGTGCAATAGTTGTAAATAAGTTGAAGTCTGTTGATCCTGACACCGTTGGATTGGTGTCCCTGGAACAGGGAGGCCTGCCCCTCAATTTATGGAAAGGAACAGATTGGAAACTCGTCAAAGCACTTATGCGTCGCACCCCAGTTGGACCTCGATCTAAGGTTTTACGGAATCTCGCTAAGCGCGTACTTATTACTTCGGCAGTAGTGCCCGTGTCTAAACCTGAAAATGTTAGTTTTATCGCCCTCCGTGTTGGTCGTTTATTGGCGATGGGTGAGATTAAAGACGCTTTGTCATTACTTCAAACGGCGACCACAGCTCGCGAAGATCAAGATCTTTCGAAAACTCGAATTGAAGTATTATTTTACAGCAATGATAATGCCACAGGGTGTAAAGGGGTCCGTGATAATGTAAAAAAGTATACGGGGATTTATTGGTCACAAGCCACGGCTTATTGTCTCGCCCTTTCAGGTGAGCACGCTCGCGCAGCTTTAATTGCTGATCTTCTCCGGGAGAGAGCAGAAGACATTGAACCCATATTTTTTGTTGCCATAGATTCGTTAGCGGGCGCGGACGAGGTGGACGTTCCCGAATTAAATTCGCCTTCTGCACTGCATATCGCAATGATGCGTGCCGCAAAGCTTTTTATACCAGAAGACTTTATCAGAAATGCTGATACTGCAGCTCTTCGGGCAATTGTATCGGCACCCAATACCGATCTTCCTACACGCCTTCTCGCCGCAGAAAAAGCTTTACGTTTTGGAGTCCTGTCAAGTGAAAAACTAATTCATTTATACCGCCGCATACCATTTTCAGCGGACGAGCTAAAACGTCCATTCGCAGCCGCAGAAACTAGTTGGGAGCCGTGGACCAGAGCATTAATTCTTCGGTCTGCGGCAGCACAGAGAGTACCCCTGGCTAAGGCAGAAATATTGACGCAAGCGTGGCAGATTGGACGAGAACGCAGAGCGTTCGCCGAAATAGTAAAGGCAAGCTTACCGATCGTGCTCAGTATAAATCCGGAAAGCCAACTAAATTGGTTTGCGATAGACGCGGCTCGGGCCTTATTCGGTGGAGGTTACTTAGAGGAAGGTTTTGATTGGTACAAATTAGTCCTCAACGAGCGTGGCTATGACAATGTTGCCAAGAGCGCCGAGCGGGCGCTTTGGCACCTTGCAGTACTTTCCGATTCTGAGCTGAGTGTTACGATTTCAACAAAGCGATTGCATCAGTGGTTTGAGTCAGAAATAGAAAAAGATTCTGAGAAAGGTTTGGTCAAGGCTTTGACATTTTTTTCGTTGCTCGAGGCACTAGATATAAACGTTTCCCCTAAATTATGGCTCAAAGTATTGGATGTTACCTTGCAGTCTGCAGAGCCCCAGCTCAATCTAGCCTGGCATATAAGTTTAAAACACGCATCAAGATCTAAAAGGGTCGGAGAAACAATACTTCTCTCAATTATTGGTGGGGGAGAAGTTGGTTCAGAAGAGATGGCACTGGAAGATATGACCGTGGTGATTCGAGCGTTGAAAGAGGTGGGATTGGAGAGGGAAGCACGCGCGTTGGCAATAGAAACTGCTATAGCTAATGGACTGTGAAACACTGTGCAGGAACCTAACCATATTGAAAAATTTTTAGAAATGATGACTGTGGAGCGCGCGGCGTCTGCTAATACCCATGACGCTTATCGCCGAGACGTGAAACAATATTTGGATTATTTGTCGGCACGAAATATAGACAGTATCTCCGCTCGGAGCATAGATATCCATCAGTTCGTGGAATACCTTGCCACCAGGGACGTAGCGGCGCGTACTCAAGCACGTAAGTTATCGGTAGTGCGCCAATTTCATCGGTTTCTTCTTTTGGAGGCCTTTCGCGGAGATGATCCTTCGCTAACGGTAGATTCGCCTCGCCTTGAACAATCGCTACCAAAGATACTTACAGCTATAGAGGTTGAATTTCTTTTAAACACGGCACGAGAAGGTATTGGATGGCGGGGCCTGCGTTTCGTCGCTCTCCTTGAACTTCTTTATGCGACAGGTCTGCGTGTTTCGGAACTTGTCTCTCTCCGTTTAGAGTCAATTTCACGGGACCAAAGATTAATTAGGGTGCGAGGAAAAGCCAACAAAGAACGTATTGTTCCTATCGGTGATCGCGCAAGACAGGCTATTCTGGAGTGGAAGGTCGATAGGGAAAAAAGGGTTGGAAAACAAAATAAACAAAACTCATGGTTATTTCCCTCTCATAGTCACGCTGGGCACCTCACGAGGAATAGTTTTGCTAAACAGTTGGGAGATGTTGCGGTGGCTGCGGGTTTGGATCCTCGAAGGGTTTCACCGCACATCTTGCGACACGCGTTCGCGACGCATTTGTTAGCCAATGGTGCCGATTTACGGAGTGTTCAAAAAATGCTCGGGCATGCGGATATAGCGACAACCCAGATTTATACACATGTTCTCGATGAACGCCTAAAGTCTTTGGTTCAGGATGTTCATCCACTCGCAGGTTCGGACGTAAGATAATGGCAGATGCGCCAGTCCACGCTTTTCTTGATTTTGAGAAACCGATAGCAGAGCTTGAAGGAAAAATCGAGGAACTTCGTCACCACAGCAGCGATGGGGAATTCACAATTGCTGAAGAAATAGAGCGTCTCCAAGCTCGTGTTGAGAAACAACTAAATCAAACATACGATAAGTTGACCCCATGGCAAAAAGTTCAGGTAGCTAGGCATCCGCGTCGTCCGCATTGCCGTGATTATATCGACAATTTAATAACAGATTTCACAGCACTTTCTGGCGATCGTACCTACGCTGAAGACCATTCAATTATTGGTGGTATTGGCAGGTTAGACGGTCATTCGATTGTCGTCATTGGACAAGAAAAAGGTTCCGACACGGACTCTCGCGTAAAACATAATTTTGGAATGGCGAGACCCGAGGGGTACCGGAAGGCTCAACGGCTCATGACACTGGCTAATAGATTTGGTTTGCCAGTGATCACTTTCATTGATACGGCTGGCGCATATCCTGGGGTTGGCGCAGAGGAGCGTGGCCAAGCGCAAGCAATTGCGACTACAATTGATTTGTCGCTAGATCTTTGTGTACCATTTGTAAGTCTCGTAATCGGAGAAGGTGGGTCTGGCGGGGCAATCGCGATAGCTGCAGCGAACAGAGTGCTGATGTTAGAACATTCAGTTTATTCGGTAATTTCACCAGAAGGATGTGCTTCAATTTTGTGGCGCGATGGTGGACACGCTACTGATGCAGCCAACGCATTAAAATTAACAGCACAAGATCTTCTTAACCTCGGCGTCATCGATGAGATAGTGCCTGAGCCTTTAGGTGCGGCGCACCGCAATAGGGCCGCCACAATAGCGGCCGCAGGCAAGGCTATCACTATGAATGTAAAAGAACTTCAATCTATCAAAGGTGACCTGCTGCGGCAGCAGCGTCGCGAAAAATATTTGAAGATGGGTAATACCAATGGCTTATGAACGAAAGAAGTGGAAAGTGTAACAATATATTAGTTTACTCCGCCATGGCAGTGTTTGTATTTCTTTTCACTATTGCATGGGCAAGCAGCATTGCGGGGCACTTTTCCCCAGGTTTCAGGGTCTTTGGGGTCAATCCAACGACCGAGCGTATTGTTTAATTCCCATCCTTCTGGCGCGTCCGCGGGGTCCAGATCTGCCGCTAAAATTGTTACCCCCGAGTTTTGTACCTGCATGCCCGCTGCTGGGTGCATTTCTTCCATTTCGGTGGGAGAAATCCCAGCATTTTCAAATGCTGGATCCATCCGAGATTCTAGCATTTGTTGGTCGGTTTGCTCTAGTTTGGCAAGTTCTTCAGCATCAACAGATAGTTCAAGATGACACATGACCGATGTAACCGTATCCCGCAAATTGTTCAACATATCTTCGAACATATCGAAGGCTTCTCTTTTATATTCGTTCAAGGGGTCCTTCTGCCCATACGCTCGTAGTCCAATGCCTTGGCGCAAATGGTCGAGAGCAAGTAAATGCTCTTTCCATGTTTGGTCAAGTAGCTGGAGTAAAAGACTTTTTTCGGCTAACCGCATTAGTTCGGCACCATAATTGGCAGTCTTTGCTGCCATCTTCTGGGACCCCTCTTTTTTTAGCCTGGCTGCAATTTCCTCATCGGCAATTCCCTCCTCGGCTGCCCATTCTGCTACTGGAAGGTCCAGCCCCAATAACCTGTGTATCTCTTCGTGTAGTGCATCAATATCCCATTGTTCGGCGTACGCTTTCTCTGGGATGCACCGGGCAACAGCATCTTCAATTACTTGTTCACGCATCTCAACGACAGTTTCTGAGACATCTTCTGTTACCATCAATTCCTTACGCTGGTCATAAATAACTTTGCGCTGGTCATTCATTACGTCATCGAATTTTAGGAGATTTTTTCTTATTTCGTAATTGCGTTCCTCTACCTTTTTCTGAGCTTTTTCGAGCGCTTTATTAATCCAAGGGTGTATTATTGCTTCTCCTTGCTCTAATCCGAGCTTTCTAAGCATTCCGTCTATCCGCTCCGAACCAAAAATACGCATTAAATCATCTTCGAGAGACAGATAAAATTTTGAACGCCCTGGGTCCCCTTGGCGACCTGATCGTCCTCGCAACTGGTTATCAATCCGGCGAGCTTCGTGTCGCTCGGTACCAATTACATAAAGCCCGCCTGCTTCTATAACGATCTTCCTCGCTGCAGCTACGTCCGACGGTACTTTTTCTTCCAGTGTTGAACTATTTTTTTCACGCCTTGAGTCAGGCAAATTTGATAGCTCTTGTGAAACTTTCATTTCCACATTGCCACCGAGCTGTATATCGGTTCCACGACCGGCCATATTCGTGGCAATCGTTACCGCGCCTGGCTGCCCCGCCTGGGCGATTATAAATGCCTCCTGTTCGTGAAACCTGGCATTCAGAACATGGTGTTCTATTTTATTTTCAGTCAGCAAGCTCGATAAGTGTTCGGATTTTTCAATTGATATAGTACCCACCAGAATGGGTTGCTTCTTTTCTTGGCATTCACGAATTTCAGATAGGATTGCTTGGAATTTTTCGTCAGTAGTGCGATAAACCTCGTCGTCTTCATCTACACGTATTTGGGGCATGTTGGTGGGTATTTCCACAACCTCTAAGCCGTAAATTTCTGCAAATTCTCCTGCTTCCGTCATTGCTGTACCGGTCATTCCCGCAAGTTTGGGATAAAGCCGGAAGTAGTTCTGAAAAGTGATTGAAGCAAGTGTTTGATTTTCGTTTTGAACTGTGACGCTTTCTTTAGCCTCCAATGCTTGGTGTAAACCTTCGGAAAACCGGCGACCCTCCATCATTCGACCGGTAAATTCGTCGATAATTACAATGGCATCATCTTTTACAATATAATCGGTATCCCGCTGAAACAGCGTATGTGCTCGAAGTGCTTGCTGAACGTGGTGGACGAGAGATACGTTCGTAATGTCATAAAGTGAGGCGCCGTTAAGCATATCTTTTTGATTCAGCAGCAGCTCTATTTTTTCTGTCCCAATTTCAGTAAGTGTAACAGTTTTTTGCTTTTCATCTTTTTCGTAGTCGTCTCCTGTGAGTTTTGGGATAATTTTATCCACTGAGGCATATAAATCCGCAGCATCTTCTGCCGTACCGGAAATGATTAGTGGGGTTCGCGCCTCGTCGATGAATATATTGTCTACCTCATCGACAATTGCGAAATTAAATTCTCGTTGGACCATTTCTTCGATGCGAAACTTCATATTGTCCCGCAGATAATCGAATCCGAATTCATTATTAGTGCCGTATGTTACGTCACAGGCATAGGCTTTCTGTCGCTCCTCATCATCGAGACCATGAGTAATACAACCCACCGACAGGCCAAGAAAAGTATATATTTCGCCCATCCAATCGGCGTCGCGTGTGGCTAAATAATCGTTGACCGTGACCACGTGGACACCCTTTCCCGTAATTGCGTTTAGGTATACCGGAAGAGTGGCGACCAGCGTTTTACCTTCGCCGGTCCGCATTTCGGAAATTTTCCCTTGATGTAAAACCATTCCCCCGAGCAACTGCACGTCGTAATGACGCTGTCCGAGGGTGCGTTTTGCCGCTTCTCGCACGGTCGCAAAAGTATCGACAATAAGTTCGTCCAACGTTTTGCCATCTGCGTATTGCTGCCGGAAATTATCAGTTCGAGCCTTCAGTTGCTCGTCGGTGAGCTTCTCTATGTCAGCTTCCATCGAGTTAATCTCGTGAACAATACCCTGAAGGCGTTTTACCTCTCGGTCGTTGGCGCTACCGAATAATCGCTGCGCGATCGACTGCAACATTCTAATACCTCGGCCTTGACAAACCGCTACTCTGCAAGCCGAATAACCAGCTAGCTTTAAAAGCGGGAATTGCGGCAGACATATGCAGCATCGGGCCTTAAGTCAACGTGGGTGGCATTTATAATATAATAAGTCTTTCGAAGTTCTGCTCCTACTGAACTACTCGTATCGTCAGCGCAACCTGTTTTAAAAAGAATAAATCCATTCCTAAAACAAGGAAAATATTATGAGAATCTTGAGTTACGCTTTTGTATTTTTGGTAATTCATATGTTCGCGCAGCCGCTCGTGGCGCGGGATGTGTCAAGAAATGGTGACCCAATTATTGCCAGCGTGAATGGTAAAAGTATTTACCGCTCCGATCTAGATATCGTCCGAACTCGATTGCCGGAACAGTATCGTAACTTGCCTATGAAAGAACTGTTTCAACCTCTACTAAACCGGTTAATACGTTCCACACTCCTTGCAACGGCTGCAAAGGCGCAAAAGTTAGATAATACCCCAAAATACAAAAGAGCCCTGGCGTTTGCTAAGGTCCGCATACTTGAACAGGCGCTTTTGGAACGCGAAATCGCGAAGAACGTAACAAAGGAGGCAGTCCGGGCACGATTCAAGAACACAATTGGAAAATTTTCTGCTAAAGAAGAAATCCGTGCCCGACACATTTTGGTAAAAACTCGGCAAGAGGCCTTGAAAATTATTGAGGAACTTATTGCCGGGGCGAATTTCGCTCAAATTGCTAAAGAAAGGTCCACCGGTCCCTCTAAAAACCGGGGTGGAGATCTAAATTATTTTGGCCGTGGGCAAATGGTACCCCAATTTGAAGTTGCTGCGTTTGCGTTAGATATAGGTGAATTTACGAAGAAACCGGTTCAGACGCAGTTTGGTTGGCATATCATAAAATTGGAAGATAAAAGGATTTCCAAACCACCAAGTTTCGAGGAAATTCGTGCAAAAATACAACGAGACATGGCGGGGGAGGTAGTATCAAAATTTGTAACGGGTATTATCAAAAAAGCGAATATACAACGTTTCGAAATAGATGGCTCTAAACCCAGGTTACGTAGAATACAAAATATACCAACCCGTTAAATAGATATAGTTTCCCATTGCACAGTTGAATTGCGTACCTTGGGCAGTTTTATTTACTGTGTCATTTTTTCACGGAAAGTCTAGGAACTGCGGTGTTAATTTGAGTTATAACGACTGATGCGAACAATATAAAAGGACAAAAACTTTGATGGAATACGGGTCTAAAATCTTTGACTATGTAATCCTTGGAGGAGGGTCAGCCGGGTGCGTCATGGCAAACCGATTGTCGGCGAGCGGGCGTTATGAAGTATTGTTGGTCGAAGCAGGGAAAGATTTCCCCCCTGGTGCAGAGCCCGCAGATATTCTCGATTCGTATCCCATGGGTGCTTCCTTTAATCCGGCCTACCATTGGAAAAATTTAAGTGTACGTCTTGGGGCAACAGCGTCAAACTCAGGTCCTCCTCGGTCGCCAGTTTTTTTAGAGCAGGCGCGGGTGATCGGCGGTGGGTCGTCCATCAATGCGCAAATGGCTAATCGGGGCGCTCCACAGGACTATGATGAATGGGAAACTCTTGGCGCCCACGGGTGGAATTGGGAAAAGGTCTTACCCTATTTTCGAAAACTAGAGAATGATCAAGATATTCGCGATGACTTTCACGGTCAGGATGGTCCGGTCGCAATCCGGCGCGTCCCCCAGGAAAATTGGCCCGGGTTTGCGCGAAGAGTTTCTGAAGTGCTGACCGATCAAGGTCTTAAACCTCTGTCAGACCAGAACGGTTATTTCGAGGATGGTTGGTTTGCCTGTACGATCTCAAACCAAAACGAGACGCGTGTTTCTGCATCAATGGGGTATCTAGATGCTGGG
>JAYZFO010000002.1:0-12555 GCA_036336685.1 Pseudomonadota bacterium | reverse complement strand
TGTACCGCAAAACCATAAGACGGCCTGAAATAGCGGTGGCATCACTCGTTACCGTGTCTACTTTCGCGCCAAACAGAGTAATAATTACCTGCGAAGATAAGAAAAGCCCCCAAAAGCACCCAAGGACTAACCGTTTCGTCGTAAATTAGCCAACCCACGATGGCAACTAGTGGTAAACGAACAAAGTCTACGGGGATACAAACAGTGGCGTCTGCGAGTTGAAACGCTCGGGCAAGGCAGAAGTGTGCTGTAATTCCGGTCAGTCCAAGTGCTGCGAGCCACGGCGCGTCCTCCCAGATGGGCCAGACCCAGTCGAACCAGAAAATAGCTGGAATTAACGTTAAAGGTAGCTGGAAAAACTGCATCCAGAAGACGATTGCTAGAGGGGAGTCGTCGTCGGTAAGGGACTTTACCAATACATTCGAGATACCATAAAAGAGAGCGCCGAGCAGGACGACGAGTGCTCCCTGCGTGACGATTTCAAATCCTGGTCGTAGAATTACGACAACCCCGATTAGACCAAGTATTACCGCGAGCAAGCGATGGGAATTTGCGCGTTCCTTCAAAAAAATCATCGCGATTATTACAGTCCATACCGGCATGGTATATTCGAGCGCCGTAACATGAGCCATCGGGAGTAACATTATTCCGATTACCCAGCACCATTGTCCGACACAGTGAAACAGGTTGCGTGCAATCTGTGTTCCCAAACGACTGGTTTTAACGCTATGAAAACCAACAGTTGCTGCGACAATGCACATGATTGGTATGCCGATTATGGATCGGAAGGAGAGCATTTCGAAGCTCGACATTTTAGTGGCGAGTTCTCGAATGGCGATCATCATAAAGATGAAAGATGCAACGGTTCCCAGAACCCAAATTGCAGCGAGCACGGCATTCTGTGGCCGAGGGTCTTTAGTTTCAGTTGACTGCAACATCTGAAAGCTAGTCCTGGCGGTAAAAATTATGGATCGTCATAAGTAAAACAGAAGCACCAGTCTGTGTCGGTTCTGTTACAAGTGGCAGCGAAGATAACCGTTCAATCGATACCTGCCTAGTGCGGAACGAATAAGCGTTATCAGCAGGATAAATCCCCTTTTGAAAATACGTTTTCTGGCTAGAAAGGCTAATTTTGTTGGGATCTCCGTTTGCGTTCAAGTTTGTTTTCCCGAGCGGTAATGTACCAAGTGCTCAAGAATATTATGCCGCCCCCAATCCAAATCCAAATCTCGGGAACTTCGCCGAACAAGGCAAAGCCGAGACCCGCTGTAATGGGTAAGCGCAAAAAGTCAGTTGGAGCAATAATACTTGCGTCGGCCATCCGCAGGGCCGAGGTGTACATAAAAGGCGCGAATGTGCCCGTGAGGCCTACGATAACGATCGGCACAATATCTTCCACGGTGGGTGGTACCCAGAGGTATATGGTAAAGGGGATCGTGAACACTAAAATGAATAAATTGGTATAGAATGTTAGAGCAAGAGGCGTTTCCGTCTTAACCATATATTTTAGAAAAATGACCGTAGCTGCATAACAAAGAGCCGACCCTACAATCATTAGTTCTGGCCAACTTATTGCGAGTTGCCCCGGTCGGAGAACGATAAGCATACCCCCAAAGCCGATGATAGCGGCACTAACGCGGCGGATACCGACTTTTTCCCGAAGTACTAATGCGGCTAGAGCGAGGACAAAAATTGGAAGTACAAAGTGAATTGCGACAGCTTTACCCAGCGGAACGACAGAAATCGCATAAAACCATAAGATCATTCCACCAAAATTTACGATGGATCTCAGAGAATGCATCACAAGACTTTTTGTTTTTAGATAGTGCAGTCCCTTCCAGGCATACCAGGGTGTAATTATTCCTAAGCTAATAAGCATTCGCCAGAACACGATTTCGAAAGCCGACATCGTATCGGACAATAGCCGCACTGAAGAATGGGTAAGTGAAAATAAAAACATCGATAACACCGCGATAATAACGGCGGTGACTACAGTAGACGATTGGGTCAGGGATCGAAGATTCTTGCTCATTTTGCGAATTTTCTACCCCAACTGATCAGGGTTTGGTGTTTTATTTAAATTTAACTCACGTCGCTTTCTAGATAACGCTGCAGTTTGACCGCTCGTTCGCTACTGAGAACGAGATCCGCAATAATGCTGCTTAATTTTTGGAAATCATCTTTTGTCAAAGAGCCGAACTCTACGTCATTTACTTGACGTTGGTATGGGGCGAGTTTAGCCAGACCCATACGCCCTTCTTCCGTAACGGTGAGGACAGTACGTCGTTTGTCATTGAGATCGGCGGATTTATGTAGCAGACCCATATCCTGAAGCTTTTTTGTGACATTTGTTACAAATCCAGTACTGACATGGAGGTGGTCGGCTAGGTTCTTGACGTTAACATTACCACCGCGGCTTAAACGCGCTACAGAGATTAAGATAGTGTATTCTATTCCTGCTAGACCTATCCGTTTCGCGTGACCCGCTCTGATCGCTTCGTGCCGGGCGTTGAATGCAAATAGATCGTGTACCAATTTGCGAAAAAGTTGGTCGTGACCACCCACTAGAAGTTCTTCGCGGGAGACGGTAAGGGGGTTAGAGTTATCGGTCACATTTTGTTTGTCGTTCGATAGACGTTTGGACCTGAGGCTGGCCCTTAGGGTGTCAGGTTCCGGCACCATATTTATTATTTTTCCTTCATCGTTTTTACACTATTTATTGATTGGTAGTTATATAGTAAATTAGTATTGTTTGTATATTAATTTTGGTGTTGGGAGAAATGGGTGATGGCGAAAACGGGTGAACAGCATCTTGAGTCCCTTCGTGACGGGCGCGAAGTTTTCCTTGATGGTAAGAAGGTGGATGATGTTACAACCCATCCCGCCTATAAAAACGCGGTAGCCGCGGCAGCCGCTCTTTACGATTTTCAGGCTGATCCCGATCATATTGATTATATGACTTTTGAAAGTCCAACGTCCGGTGAACGTGTGAACCGCTGTTGGCAACTAACAAAAACCTATGAAGAGCTTGTAACGCGTCGCAAGGCTATCGCCGGTTGGTCGCAGCTCTCAGGGGGATGGTTGGGGAGGTCACCTGACCATATAGCGTCTTCTATGGTGGGACAGGTTATGGGCCTACCTGTCTTTGAAAAACATTCTAAGGAAAGAGCTAAAGCCTTGGTCGATTATTTTGAATACGTACGCGACAGCGACGCGTATATGACCTATGTGATTATTAATCCCCAGGCAGATCGCAATAAAGGTACCGGGGAAATGCAAGACGAATATCTTGCAACGGGCGTGGTTGATGAAAATTCAGAAGGAATTACCGTGCGTGGCGCCAAAATGCTAGGTACCGGTTCTATCATGGCTAATGAGGTGTTATTTGCTAACATACAGCCTCTTAAGCCTGGTGAGGAAAAATACGCTATATCGTTTGCTCTTCCCATGAACGCGAAGGGCCTAAAGGTAATGTCGCGGCGTTCATATGAGGCTTCAGCTTCAAGTGTCTACGATTACCCGTTATCTTCCCGCTTTGATGAAAACGATGCCTTGGTTTATTGCGACGATGTTAAAGTGCCTTGGGATCGTGTGTTCATCTATAAGGATACGGATACAGCTCGGGCACAGTTTCAAGATACATATGCCCACTATATGCAGAATTACCAAGCCCAAATCCGGCTCATGGTTAAAATGCAGTTCCAGTTGGGTGTGGCGCGACGTATAACCGAGACAATTGGAACAGTCGGAATGCCACCAGTTGCAGAAAAGCTCGGTCAGTTGGCAGCGCAGGCCGCCATGGTTGAGGGTCTTGTCTATGGGATGGAGTCCGGGGGTGGCGAATACAATGGCTACTATGTTCCGGATCGTAACTTGATGTACACGGCGCAAGTCCTTACACAACAACTCTATCCAGAGTTTATTACGTCCATGCGCGAACTTGCGGGCGGTGGACTAATAATGCTGCCTTCTTCGGCTGATGATTTTGCCAATCCAGAATTGAATAAATTTATCAATGCGACTCAGAAATCGGCCATTGGTTCGTCCGAGGAAAAGGTGAAGTTTATGAAGTTGGCGTGGGATGCCATCGGTTCAGAGTTTGCGAGCCGCCATACCCAATATGAGATGTTTTATGCGGGAGCGCAGTTCGTAACTCGCGCTCACGCATTCCGCACCTATGACTGGGAGCGGGCGAGCAATCTTGTAGACTCCATTTTGGATCAATATTCATTAAGTGATGTCATAGGAAGCGATAAAATCGCCGCTGAGTAGGCTTTTTTTAAGCCGTGTTTGGCCGCTAAATCATTGCAGGTTTATTTCCCTTAGTGGCTTTGTTTATTTATTTTTGTGCCAGAGGTCCTCTAAGGTATTGCGGTCGACCTTTCCACGGTCGTTTTTGGGTATTATGTCTAGAAAAATTATCTCAGCCGGCAGTTTAAAATCGGCAAGCTTCGCAGCGCAATGCGCATAGACAGCTTCTTTGTTATCAGACGTGCCGGGCACCAATACAACAAAGCTCACTGCTTGTTCGCCGTATACCGGGTCGGTTACGCCAATTGTTGCTGCTTCGGAAATACCTGGAAACGTTGTGAGGGCGTTATCAATCTCTAGGGGTGCAATATTGACACCACCTCGAATTATTACATCCTTCGCTCTGCCAGTGATTATTAGGTAACCATCCTTATCAATATATCCCATGTCGCCGGTTCGGAGTCTTCCAATTGGCTCGATACTCCTATCAGGCAACAAATATGCTGCGGCGGGTTGTGCGCCACCGAGTTCAATCTCTCCAGTGTCCCCTTGTGGTAGCGTCGTTTCATTCGGTCCAACTATCCTAAGGTTTTGGTATAAACCGGGAGGGCCTACACTGCCAATCCGACGTTCCCCAACGTGATTGCTTGCTACAATTCCCCCTTCGCTCATCCCATAGAGTTGTACAAGTTCCACCCCGTACGTTTTTTCGAATTTTCGGTGCTGCTCGACCATTAGTGGCGCAGTCGAAGAAGACATGAACCTGAGTTGCTTTGTGGCTTCAATGTCTTCTGGCTTTGGTTCCTCTTCTAGAAGCATGTTTATGACCGTCGGGACGCCAATTACCATTGAAGGATTGTACTGTCGGAGCCATTGAAAAAAACGGGATTTGGAAAATCGTTCTGCAACTAAGATAGTTGCACCTACTCGCAACGCTGGGTTTAAACACAACATGTGTGAGGATGCCCAACTCAGGGAACGGAACTCTAACATTCGATCGCTCTCAGTGAGTTTCCACATGTCTATGGTTTGGTCTGCTATCCAATAATAGTTGCCAAAGCGATGCATGACACCTTTAGGTGCGGCTGAAGTTCCTGATGTAAAACTCAGGACACATAAATCGTCTGGTTTAGGGTTTGTATACGGCGCGTCGTCTCCGTCGTCATAATTATTCAGTGTTTCAAATAACCCTCCGTCAGAAGCGGTCTTGCCCTGTGGATCACAATCACCGAAGCGCACCCAAGGAAAGTTGCGTTGTTCATTGATCCCTAATGCCTCGGCATCACAATCGGAGTGATATAAAACGATCTTTGGGTTGATCCGATTTAGCATCTCCCGCACATGCGTAGCGTTTACTTCGACGTTTACAGTGCAGAATGCCGCCCCGCAGCGTTGAATAGAAAAATAAAGGACTGCCATCTCGAGGCAATTATTGGCTAAGACGGCAATACGCTCTCCCGCATTAATGTTACGGTCCGCTAGGAACCGAGAAAGGCGATTGGATAGACGCCAGAGTTGGCCATAGGTGATTGATCGCCCGGCCTGATCCATCGCTATAATAAATTCCTTGGCGCCACGTTCCGTCGCGTGCTTGCGTAGTATTTCCGAAACGCTTTTATACCTGCTTTCGTCCGGCTGTGAATGCTTATCGTCCCATTTCATATTACTGTTTTACACTGGGGCTTGCCGGGCTGGAAGAGAGGGGAAAATCTATGTAATGCTTTTTTTTGTGTTAAGATAAGGTTGGCAAATGGTGGAGTGAAGATATGACCTACGAAGGACCGGCAATAGATTTGTCCGACCGGTTTGACGACCGAGCGGAAACCGATTGCGAATTTCGGCTCCACCGATCAGTCTTCGATGACCCAGAAATTTATGCTGCGGAAATGGAATTATGCTTTGAACAAGTCTGGAATTTTTTGTGTCACGAAAGTCAAGTTACCCAAGCTGGCGACTACTACGCGACCTATATTGGAAGTCAGCCCGTTTACGTTCACCGGCAAGAAGATGGTTCCTTAAAGGCATTTCTAAACGCTTGTGCCCACCGTGGCGCTATTATAACGCCCTTTAAGCAAGGTAACGCGAAGACTATTACCTGCCGTTTTCACGGTTGGAGTTATAAATGCTCTGGGGAGTGTATTGGTATAAAAAATGAAGAGGGGGGGTATGGTGCCGGTTTTGACCGCAGTCACTATAATCTTGTCGAAATTGCGCAACTAGAATCCTACCGCGGATTTATTTTTGGCGCCCTAGTGGATAGCGTTCCTACCCTGGAGCAGCACCTCGGCGAAGCTAAATTTTTCATTGATTTGTTTGCCGACCAATCCCCGGACGGGTTGGAAATTATTAAAGGTTCTCAAACTTACGTTTGTGATCATGACTGGAAAGTCCAGGCAGATAACGTGACGGACGGCTATCATGTTTCAACCGTACATCGAAACTTCATGAATACGATTCTAACCCGCGAGGCGCGGGAAAAACCGGAAGGACTGCTTAAAACCGAAGTCGGCCGTATTAAGGGCGGTGTGAAGAACGGTATGTACTATTTAGGAAACGGGCACATGTGTATTTGGGCTGACCGCTCAAGTCCCGAGGGTGCGCCAATTGCACCGGCGACTGATTGGGTAGAAAAGGAATTTGATGCTGTTAAGGCCCACTGGATGCTTCGGCGGGGCCGAAATATTATCATTTTTCCGAATTTAGTCCTTAACGATCTTGCCTCTACTCATCTGCGCACTCATAGGCCGTTAGGCCCCGGTCGTTGTGAAGTAACAATATGGTGTATTGCCCCAAAAAATGAGCCGGCAGAAGCCCGTTTCGCACGGTTGCGCAAGTTTGAGGACTTCTTTTTAGTTTCGGGACTTTCTACATCAGATGATGTCGTATCCCTTGATACGGCCCAAGAGGGCTTTTCCGGTGTTGAGGCTGGGTGGAATAACTATGATCGGGGTCTCAATACAATGAAGGTGGGCCCCGATGTGGAAGCAAAGAAAGCGGGCATCAATCCGGAGCTTCATTGTGCAAGTTGGGATCACGAGGCGGCTTTTGTGGGTTGGTACCGGCACTGGCGGAACGTTATAGAAGAAGGCACCGCCACTGGGACGTGAGCGCCGTTTCAAATGGGCAGACGGATCAGGGAAGGGTTACAGAAAAATAAACTACTTAGTGCGATAAAAAGGTATGTGTGATCATTCCATTATTATAAGCGCTTGTTTATCCAATCATTTATTATCTTGAAAACTCTTCGTGTATTCCGTTCATTCCGTGGTGAGAACGTGCTCCACATAAAGCATGTCTCGTCTGTCTTCTGGCTCCCACACCTCCGTTTACTTTGACAATTGTTTTGTCCTTTACTTTACTTAAATTGTCCGAAAATCCTCCAACATCGATAAAGATTCTGAGGAAACACAGCCGTCATTTTCATGAATCACCATTAAAAAAGCAGACGTCGCTTTTTTTATTGGTGGGTCAAAGACGGGCTGTCGTATGTATCCGATGTGGATGCCGACAACAGAATTGTTCCTCTAATTCCCAGTTTCAGTCGTGCTGCGACATTAGTGGCCCTAATGGTTCCCCTACTACATGGTGGGGTTTACCGCTTCGTTGGCGCGCATAAACCAGTTTTTACAGGGATTTTCGACTCCCCTCCGTTATCTCATGTGTTTTTTGAAAAAGGCTATGGTCCTTTTGTGGGCGTCTTTGTCGACCTCCTCATTGTATGGCCAGCGATGTCGTCCCAATACATTATCCCATGCATGGTTGGCGCCTTCGTACACGTGTGTTTCTAATTTTGCACCTTTATCTTTGATCCAGTCCCACACCGTTTCCGCAAAGTCTAATTTTTGTGTGTCATCATCGTCACCGTGAAGAGCAAGGAGCGGACTGCTGTCTTTTGAAAAATAGTCATTGGGCGCTATACTGATTTCTCTACCCATGTTTGCTTTCCAGACGCCGTAGTGTGAGACACCGGCCCTAACCTTTCCTGTTCCTGTTAGATAGCACACCCAGAACCCACCGTTAGAGTATCCGACCGCAAACACGTTTTTGTTAGATATTTTTTTATCAGTTTTCATTAGTTCCACGATTTCAGTGAGTTCCTTTTCAATTTTTTCGCGGTGTTCATCAAAGGTTTGCATCCGAGTGCGGGGTGTTAGTCCATGCCGCCTAAAAAAGTCCGGAGCGTAAACGGCAAAACCGGCATCAACGTGCCTCTGAATAAGGTGTTTTATAGTTTTGAATCCACCACTTGTATGGAGGACTATTACTGCGGGTAACGGTCCGGCGCCATCCGGATAATATTTCTCATGGTAAATTGGTTCTGCCGATACGTTTCTTATGTCGTTAATGCTAACCAAAGTTACAACACTGCAAAGAATAAATACGTTACGGAGGTACTTTGTCACTGCCTTTTCACCTTATTTTTGAGCTTTCATCGCTGTCTTATATCGTTCGTAGTAGTCGTCCACCGCCTGCAAGCTTTCCGGAGACATTTCGTATTCGGGTCGCGGGTCTTCTAACCAATTACCTTCTGGATCATTGCCGCGGATATGAATTGCGAGCGCGTTTTTAAATTGGGCCTGGCGAACGTTTGATGCTGCAAAATGGATAGCATAGCCCACGCGGGGCCAGTCGGCAGCGTTAGGTTCAGACGAGTGGATGGTCTTATTGTGGTGGATTGATATCTGACCCGGTTTTAGCGGCATCTCCGTAGCTGAGGTCTCGTCGACATCGCGAATTGTTTGGCCGCGAACAAGAAGATTGTTCGAGTCGTAAGTTTCATCGTGGGGGAGGATAGAAGGTCCAGTATGCGAACCTGGTATAATCTTCATACATCCCGCTTTGCTGTTAGCTTCCGTAACGGCGACCCACGCTGTACTCGACTCGGGTGGCTCGAGACCGTAATAGGTTGAATCTTGGTGCCACGAGATGAACCGGGGGTCGTGGGCTTTTTTAGTAAAGAACGAAGAGCCCCAGCAAACAATGTCAGGTCCGATCAGGTCTTCTACTATATCGGCCAGTTTTGGCTTTGTTACAAGATCCCATAACCAGGGGAATGGTAAGTGGGCCTTAATGCGAAAACGTTCTTGCGCCTCACCGCCTATGGAGTTTTCTAGTTCCTTAAAACGCTGATAGTAGTGGTCAGCTTCCGCCGGACTTAGCAAATCAATGGGCCAAAGGGCCCCCGCGCGCCGCCAGTGTTCTATCTGAGCATCTGTAAGTACTTTGGACATATATAACTTCCATCAAAAGCTAGAATATAACCTTCACCCGGTGTTTCAATCCCCCGCTCTAAAACCATTAATTAATGTAAAATGTAATAAAACGAATTTGGGCACGCAACGGCGTCTCAAGTCATTCAAAATTTCCCCGCACCCGTAAGATACTCCTGATATGTAGTATCAAGTGCTTGAAGGCATATCGGGTCATAGTCTTCCGTAGCTTCAGGGTCTGTTCCCCAGTGTCCATATAAATCTTGACCTCGAACAACCGATGCCGTGGCATTCTCTAGTAATACCTGTTTTACATGCGGTGCGATGTAGTGAATGGAAATTCCTACTCGGGGGCTATCCGAATTGTTCGCTCGGGATCCGTGGACCACGGATTCATGATGAATGGAAAATTCGCCGGGCTCTAATACTACGTCTACAGCCTCTTCTTCTTTTATCGTATTTATCGTCTGCCCCCGCATTAATAAATTATTCTTCGCACGAGTTTCTTCGTGTTCAAACAAACCCTGTGTGTGGGAGCCTGGGATAAAGCGCATGCAGCCTGTTTCGGAGTTTGAAGGAGTAAAACAATACCAGACACTTACTGTCGCACGTTCTGAGAGACCATAGTATGTTGAGTCTTGGTGCCACGATACAAAACGAGGATCACGGGCATTTTTTGTAAAAAAAGAAGACCCCCAACAGAGAATATCAGGCCCAATTAGGTCTTCCACGGCATCTAAAATGGTTTTGTTACGAATCAATTTCCACATCCAGGGGAACGGAAGGTGCGCTTTGATTTTGAACCTACTTTGAGGTTCTTCACCAATATTGTCTTGGAGTGCACAGTAACGCTCGTAATTAAGTTGGGCTTCGCTCGGAGACACCGCACGAACAGGAAAAATGCATCCATCGTGGGCCCAAGCCGCAATTTGCTCTTTTGTTAGGATTTTAGACATTACAGCATATACTTATTTAAAAAGGTTTGCCGTCTCCTGTGACGGTCGTTCGCAGTAGCAAGCGGCGTTCTGTTTCTGGAAAATCGGTACGAGCATGCATGGAACAGCGATTGTCCCACATAATCAAGTCACCCACGCACCACTCATGTTCGTAAACAAATTCAGATTTTTCGGAATGATCAAAAAGCGCCGACAGAAAATAATCTGCTTTGTCTTGATCCATATCGATGATCCCTTCTGTCATGAGGCGATTGACGTATATCGCTTTTTTTCCAGTGTCATCGTGCGTGCGAAAGATAGGGTGCGCTGATTCTGCAAACGCGGAGACCCCTTTGTTGTCGCCCTTCTGAGCGGATCCGTAGTTGTAGTGGTGAAAAGCTTTTCTACCCTCTAAGGGACCGCGTACTTCGTCTGAAAGTGTCTCATAGGCAGCATATCCACTCGCAAACAAGGTATTTCCACCGTGTGAGGGGATTTCTACCGCATTCAACATGGTGGCTTTGTGCGGTATTTCTGCGTGCATCATATCGTGATGAAACATCATTTCACCATCGGGTAAGGCGCCAATTGGTTCCCCATCTTCACGGATATTAGATATCAGCATTACGCCGTCTGGAAGCCTTTCGTAGCCTTTTGGCTGTAAGTCCTTGGGCCGCGCGAGCTCGCCGAGTTTACCAAACCATTTTGTGACGTGGATCTGTCGCTCCGCGTCCAGGTTTTGGTTGCGAAAGAGTAGGATAATATTCTCTAACCAAACCTGGTTTATTCTAGCGATGGTCTCCGGGGTTTGCTCCCGGGTTAAATCGATGTCCTGCACTTCTGCGCCTATGTTTGGCGACAATTTCCTAATTTTTAGCGCCATATGGGCTCCCCTCTACTATTCCTGCAACGCCTCTCCCTTGATTGTGCAACGCCGTAACATCCGGCGTTCACTGGCGGGAAAGTCTGTTCGCGCATGGCATGAACACCAGTTATCCCACATTATCAAGTCACCCACGCGCCACTCGTGCTCATACATAATGTTTTTATTTTCGCTAAATTTAAAGAGCTCATCTAGCATTTTTCGACTTTCGTCCTCGGTCCAGTCTTCAATCCGAGCCGTGATCAGAGGGTTTACGTAAAGGGCGCGTCGTCCCGTCCTTGGGTGCGAAATCGACACCGATTGGATCTCATGTTTATACTTCGAAATATCGTCCGCAATATTAACGCCCTCACGCATGCCAAAATCATATATTTGGAGGGCGCGCTGACCTTTAATCCGCTTTTTTATCTCCTCGCTCAAGGCATCATAGGCCATATACATATTAGCGAAGAGCGTGTTTCCGCCAGTGGAAGGCAATTCCATTGCGTAAAGAAATGTCCCGCGGTGTGGCTCTCGTTCGTAGCACATGTCGTGATGAAACCACATTTCACCGTCAGGGAGTGACCCAACATAACGGCCGTCCTTCTTTACATTTGAAACCAGCATGACGGACGCATTGTAGTCGGGACCTTCAGGTCGACGTTCGGGTGGGCGAGAACGGGTACCCATCCTGCCAAAATTCTTTACAAAGTCGATCTGTTGGTCCGTATCTATATTTTGGTCTCTAAACAGTAAGATAATGTGTTTTTCCCACGCTTCCTGTATTGCTGAGACAGTTTCGGGATTCAGTGGTTTGGAGAGGTCAATGTCCAAAACCTCCGCTCCCAAGGCACTACACAATCGCCGAATTTTAAGTGGTCCGTTTTCTCGGTTCATTCTGCTGCTGCTTCCGTTAGCCCCGGGGCGTGCCCCATAAGGACCGGAGATTCGTCCTTGATTGTGAGTCGCCGCAATTTACGTCGCTCATTCGAGGGAAAGTCTGTTCGCGCGTGGATACTGCATCTGTTATCCCAAGCGACCAAGTCGTGCGGTTTCCAGACGTGTTCGTATTGGAACTGTTTTTGCGCTTGATGTTTAAATAGAAATTCAAGAATTTCGCGACTTTCATCTTCCGGTAAACCCACAATCTCCTCGGTCATAAGTTCGCTGACATATAGAGCGCTTCTGCCCGTTACTGGGTGTTTTCGAAATACCGGCTGTGCCCAATGTCGACCCGCCTCCCTATCAAATCTTCCCGTTTTGGTAACGGCTCCGTATTCGAATACGTGGACAGCTT
>JAYZFO010000001.1:0-11144 GCA_036336685.1 Pseudomonadota bacterium | reverse complement strand
CTATTCTAGCCCCCTGCAGGGCGGATCTTGGCAGTTCTATCATAGTTCCCACCATGTAAGCGAGCGTTGTGCTCGTCTCTAAAAAGACTTTTTCGGCAACCTCATCAATAATCTGGCGCAGTATATCAAATTCCGCCTTATCGCAAATGAGTGGTATCATTACCTCGGGCTGAACATGCTCTTCAGAGCTTTTTTCTACCTCCACAGCAGCTTCAAAAATTGCGCGAGCCTGAATTTCGACAATTTCTGGATATGAGATCCCTAGTCGGCAGCCGCGATGCCCGAGCATGGGATTGACTTCTTTGAGCTCTACCGAGCGAGCCTGAAGTTCGTGCTCAGACAGGCCGGAGGCATTTGCGACTTGTTTAATTTCACCGGCAGTGTGAGGCAAAAATTCGTGAAGGGGTGGATCGAGCAGGCGTATTGTGACTGGTTTTCCACGCATTATACTAAATAATTGTGAAAAATCCTGGCGTTGCATTGGGAGAATTTTCTCTAATGCACGGCGCCGCGCGGAAGCGTCTTTTGCGAGGATCATCTCTCGCACAGCGACAATTCGCTCGGCATCAAAAAACATATGCTCTGTTCGGCATAACCCGATGCCCTCGGCACCGAAATCAAGGGCCGTGCGAGCTTCATTTAAAGTCTCAGCGTTTACGCGCACGTTGAGTTTTCTAAACTCATCAACCCAACCCATAAGTTCTTCAAAGTCTGCCGATAATTTAGGTTGCGCCATCGGTATTTCGCCGGCGATGACATCTCCTGAGGCGCCGTCGATCGTTATAATGTCCCCCGCCGCAATTTCACGGTCCGTCAAAGTAAAATTTTGTTTCGCGTAATCAATAACTAACTCACCAGCCCCAGAAACACATGGCCGGCCCATGCCCCGTGCAACAACAGCAGCATGACTAGTCATACCTCCCCGGCTTGTAAGTATGCCCCTCGCGGCGTGCATACCGTGAATATCTTCTGGACTAGTTTCTATTCGGACCAATATCACTGCTTCGCCTTTTGCAGACAAATTTTCTGCCTCATCCGCTGAAAAAACCACTTTACCGGACGCAGCGCCGGGAGAGGCTGGCAAACCACGGGTAAGAACATCACGGGCTGTAGTTGTGTCGAGCGTTGGATGCAAAAGTTGATCGAGGGATTCTGGCTCAATACGCAGCACCGCCTCTTTTTTAGTTATTAATCCCTCGCGGACCAAATCACACGCAATAGTCAAGGCGGCATGGGCTGTTCTTTTTCCTGGTCGGGTCTGTAACATCCACAACTTGCCCCGTTGGATCGTAAACTCTATGTCTTGCATGTCTTTATAGTGTGTCTCAAGCATCAGCCGAACTTTATCGAGTTCACTAAATACGTTGGGCAGGACCTCTTCCATTGCAAGAGCTTCTGATCGCTGTTCTTTTTTTCCAAGAATTGTAAGTTGTTGGGGCGTCCGTGTCCCAGCGACGACATCTTCTCCCTGGGCGTTTAGGAGGTATTCTCCATAAAAATCATTGGCCCCAGTTGAGGGATTACGGGTAAAAGCGACACCCGTCGCAGAGTCCTGCCCCATATTGCCAAAGACCATAGCCTGGACCGTTACGGCGGTACCCCAGTCACTGGGAATACCATTAATGCGCCGATAGGTATGGGCTCGTTCGTTTTCCCAACTACAAAAAACGGCAGCAATAGCGCCCCAAAGCTGATCAACAGGGTTTTGAGGAAACACGTGTCCGCTCTCTGCCTCAATGCGCCCCTTAAATTGACTGACAACAGCTTGCCAATCTTCTGCTGTGAGATCTGTATCGAGGACGAAGCCATTCGTCTCCTTTTGTATTTCGATAATTTCCTCAAAACTATCTTGGTCTACGCCAAGAACCACATCCCCGTACATTTGAATTAGGCGTCTGTAGGAATCCCAAGCGAAGCGCGTGTCGTTGCTTTTTTTTGCGAGCGAATGAACGGTTTCATCATTAAGTCCAAGATTTAGAACGGTATCCATCATTCCGGGCATTGATACCCTAGCACCGGACCTCACAGACACTAATAAAGGGTCACCCGTTTCGCCAAACTTACACATGCTTACGTCTTGGAGAAATTGAAGCCCTTTATCGACCTGTTCTCTGAGTTCGTCTGAAAACCGCTCGCCTGCCTCGTAATACTCAGCACAAACTTTGGTCGTAACTGTAAAGCCGGGCGGAACCGGAAGACCAATAGCCGACATTTCTGCCAAGTTCGCGCCTTTCCCACCCAATAAATTTTTCATGTCCGCCGCACCTTCGGCAAAACCACCGCCGAAGGTGTAAACCCTTTTATTGTCGTTCATTAGCTGCCTTCGATTTCAGAAAAATCGGCTATGTCACCCAGTGTTTGCCTAAATTGTGATAGTAATCTTAGGCGGTTCGCCCGTATCAATTTATCGTCAGTATTAACTGTTACATTTTCAAAGAATTGGTCAACTGGCACGCGAAGTCTCGACATGCCGGTCATAGCGTCGACATATTTCTCGTTCTTTAGCGCCCTTTTAACCACTTGAGCAGTATTGGACAATTCCTTAATTAGGGTGACGTCTTCTGCTTCCGTTAACGTACCAGTATCCACTTTTCCATTGTAAGAGTTTCCGTCCTTTTTCTCTTCGATGGTCACTATATTTGTGGCGCGTCTATACGCTGCAAATAGGTTGTCCCCGTCTTCGGTAGCCAGGAAACCAGACAGGGCTTCTACCCGGCTCAACAATCGCACCAAATCATCGTCATTACTGCGAGCAAAGACCGCAGAAACATGGTCATGGCGCACCCCTTTCTCGCGCAGATGCACTTTCAAACGGTCCAAAACAAAGTGAAGTAAATTTTCTTCAATACTCGAAATGATTTTCGGGTCATCAGAAGCTTTTTTAAAATGTACGACCGTTTTCTCGTACCCGTGAAGAGCACAGCGAAAAGTTTCTAAGAGCGGGAGTCGTAAATGATTTTCAAGAGTTAACCTAATAAGCCCAAGTGCCGCCCGACGCAAGGCATAGGGATCTCTCGAACCAGTCGGCACTTCTTGAACTGAAAAAAATCCGACCAACGTATAGAGCTTATCTGCAAGAGCCACTGCCACCGTCAACGGTGAAGTTGAACAACTGTCATTTGGTCCTACGGGTGAATAGTGCTCTCCGATCGCATTTGCAACGCGGGGGTCTTCGCCCGACTTCATAGAATATTGTCGGCCCATTTCGCCCTGAAGTTCAGGAAATTCAGAAACCATTTCCGTCATCAAATCCGCCTTGCACAGCAAGGCGGCCCGTTTTGCTAGCTCTGGATCACAGCCCGGAATAACTTTTGCCAATTGGCCAGACAGTGCCTCAAGCCTTTTAACTTTTTGCAGCATAGTACCTAATTTGGCGTGAAAAATAGTGTCCGCTAGAGCGTCCAGCCGCGTATCCAAAGTTACTTTCAAGTCTTGTTCCCAAAAGAATTTTGCGTCAGACAACCGTGCTCGCAGAACGCGCTCGTTACCGGCAATAATTTTTAGTCCCCCATCTTTGGCTTCGACATTCGCAACGACAATAAATTTGGGGGCCAAAGACCCCTCCATCGTAACGAGTGAAAAATATTTTTGATGTGACCTCATGGAGGTCATCAAAACCTCTTGGGGTAATTCCAAGAAGGTTTCGTCAATCATACCAGTCAAAACCTGCGGCCATTCAACTAAGCCAGCCACTTCGTCCAATAAACCTGGGTCTGAATAAAGAGCCAAACCGCTTTCATCAGCAACCTTTTGTGCGGCCGATACGATAATATTCTTGCGTTCCTCGGGATCGAGAATGACTTTCGCGGAACGAAGTTTATCTTTGTAATCATCAAAGTTGGAAACCGGGAACGTATCAGGCTTCAGAAAGCGGTGACCCGACGTTAAGTTATCGGATGGCACATTGTTTTTCGTTGTGATGTCAACTGTCTGACCATCAAATAAACATAGGATTCTCTGAAGAGACCGCACCCAGCGCAGCTCGCCGTTTCCCCATCGCATGGACTTCCGCCATGGAAAAGTGGAAATTGTTTCACCTAGCACTTCTGCTAAAACGGAGCGGGTTGGGCGGCCGGTTTTCCTAATTTTCGCAAAAAGAAAAGTACCCCTCACCGTCTCCCTTTCCTCACATTGCCCACGTGTCACCCCGTTGGTGTCAAGAAATCCTTGAATAGCCCTTTTGGGTGCTTCGACCTTTGGCCCTCGTTTCTCTTCGCAAATATCAGGCTGTACTTCTGGAAGTCCGCTAACAACAAGGGTTAGTCGTCGCGGCGTAACATATGTTTTTAGTTCTTTAAAGGTAAGGTCCTTGGATCCCAACTTGGCAGTCACCGTCCTCGCAAAATCATTTGCTGCCTTTGACTGCATGCGCGCAGGAATTTCTTCTGAAAATAGTTCGACAAGTAATTCGGGCATATTTATTGGGGTCCCGCGATAGTATCGTGACCGCTCAACCATGCTTCACAACTACCCTTAGCCAAGGCCCTAACCCGCGCTATATAGGAGGCGCGCTCTGTAACGCTTATCGCTTTTCGTGCGTCAAGCAAATTAAACAAATGGCTAGCCTTAATACACTGATCATACGCCGGCAGAGCTAAACCCCGCGCGAGCAAGGCTTCACATTCCTGCTCCGCGAACGAGAATTGTTTCAACAGAAGGTCAATATTAGCGTAGTCGAAATTATAGGCTGAGTACTCTTTTTCCGCCCGCAGAAATATGTCGCCGTAGGAGACACCCTCACCATTAAAATCGAGATCATAAACATTTTCGACCTCTTGGATATACATAGCCAACCGTTCAAGACCGTAGGTCAATTCCACTGAAACGGGCGAGCATTCTATTCCGCCTACTTGTTGAAAATATGTGAATTGGGTGACCTCCATTCCGTCGCACCACACCTCCCAACCTAGACCAGCGGCGCCCAGTGTAGGTGATTCCCAGTCATCTTCTACAAAGCGAACATCGTGAAAGTTCGAATCTATACCCAGCTCGCGCAGGCTCCCCAGGTATAATTCTTGGGTATCACTCGGTGATGGCTTCAGTATAGTTTGATACTGGTAGTAGTGCTGCAACCTGTTTGGGTTTTCACCATAACGCCCATCGCCTGGCCTTCGAGATGGTTGCACGTAAGCGGCCTTCCATGCCTCGGGTCCAAGAGCCCTGAGCATTGTTGCCGGATGAAACGTACCTGCTCCGACCTCCATGTCGTATGGTTGCAATATCACACATCCCCTCTGCGCCCAGTATTGGTGTAGTTTGAGGATAAGCGACTGAAAAGACTTGTCTGCAGGTGCTGTCTGCGACATGCTTATTTACTCTACATTTTTGCGATTTGGCGGCGCAACATACGAGCAGTATAGATTACGGTCAACGAATCGATCTAAGGAGATTATTCGGTATAAGGGCATTCGGTCCGGCCACAATTCTTATTATTGTCCAGCACAAATGTCCCGCATGCGGAACATGCTTCCATTTCCTCGCAGTGTTCCACCTCGTTTGAGCCAACCTGAGCTTGTTTTGCCTTGTTGCGACCCGCCACAAACTTAAACCCATACCAAACTGCAGCGATAAACGCGGCTAAAACGATTACTTTTAGGAACATTCAGTTTTCCTATACACCATACCGCTTCCAGAGCGCCCACTCGTCTAATGCAGTCACAATAGCCGTAACGTTGGCGCCCGCACGCCCGCCGCCTCTCAACCGAGCCAATAAACCTTGCCGGATATTAACACGTTGGAACTTTACATTATCACCAAACCTCTTACGCATTTCGGACCTCATCTCCGCCAGGCCATCTATTAGCCCAACCTCAACGGCTTGATTTCCAGTCCAAATATCACCGCTGAAAAGCGTGTCGTCACTGGCTAACAGGCGATCACCCCTCCGACTCCGAACCATTTTCTTAAAGTTTTCAAAAATATCCTGGTGTAACTCCTTCAATCGGTCGACGTCTTCTGGGTTTTCATCCTGAAAGGGATCAAGCATCCCCTTCCGAGAACCCGTAGAATATACGCGCCTTTCTATTCCAAAACGCTCAATTAAGTCGCCGAACCCAAATCCAGCGGAAATTACGCCAATTGAACCTACAATTGAATTCGCGTCCGCAAATATTTCGTCTCCAGCACAAGCCAACCAGTAGCCGCCAGATGCGGCAACGTCCTCGCAAAACGTGATAACCAGCATTGCTTTTTCGTCAGCCATGTCGCGAATACGCTGGGCAAGAAGCGCACTTTGAACGGGCGAACCCCCCGGTGAGTTTATTTGTATAACTACGGCTTTAAGTCTTTTGTTAGAGAAGAGCTTAGCAATAGACTTCTCGTAAGAGGAGAGCGTGATACCTTCCCTAGATAGGCCAGCCGACCGTCCAATTACCCCATCGAACCTCAGCACCCCAACGATTGGCGGAGGGTTGCGAAACCGCTCAATAGGTAGCAGCCCTAAAAAACGCTGCGTGTATTGCCTAATATCGTCGAATGTCATGGCACCTTATATCACTTAAGTTTAATCTTGCTCAGTGGATTTGCACTGCCGTTAAGAATTTTGCTTGCTTCAGCCGTATACTTTCCATCCTCTTCATGCAAAACCAGTCCTGAGGCAACAGTCGCGGGCGAGTGCACCGCCTTTCGGGCCCTAACAATCACCCTGTTCGCCGGAAGACCCCGCTTAGGCCATAGCGGAAATACTATAACGTCCCCCGCTTTGCCATAGAAGTGAGATAATATCTCATCAAGGCGGTCAGCCCGATGGATTAGGGTTATTGATCCCTTCCGACATACCTTATTCAATAAGAAGTTGACCCAGTCAGCCAATTCGGCACTACCCTCAACATCTGATGAATACCGAGCATTTTCATTAGGCATACCGGCGCGCGAGGCCGGCCAATAAGGTGGGTTCGCCATTACATGATCGAAGGCTTCAACATCAAGCCCACACGATTTGTCTGTCAGGTCACCAACGAGAATTTGGACACGAGAATGAAAATTATTTAACTTGGCATTATCGTTTGCAAGGCGCACTAAGTTTGGTCGAATTTCTATCCCGGTAATTGTGCAATTCGGTTTCCTGTGTGCGAGACAAATCGACGCAGCGCCGTGCCCAGCTCCGACGTCTAACACCCTATCACCCGCCTTTATATCTATTGAAGCTGCTAAAAAAACCGGATCAATCCCTGCACGATAACCGAGTTTTGGCTGGCGTAGCTTCACCTGATTATTAAGAAAAAAATCTTGTGTCTCATCAAATGCATAAGTCGTATTTGGCAACGTGGGCACCTATTTATATGATATTGCTCAAAGCCTTTACGGACGCATTATACCTGTCTGTTGACATCAAAAGTCAGAAATAGATTGATTCTTGTATACGGCACCCATACATAGCGTTTCACGTCAAATTCTAAGATGTTTTCTCCGCGACGGATACTTCCTTTTGTCGTGTACGTATAATTCATCCGCTCTATTGAAGCTAACAAAGTGTGTGAGCCTTGACCCATGCCCGTGCCGTACTATGTTCAGGTAATATTGCAACATCTTCGAGAATCGAGGGAAGCTTGAGCGTTGTCATTGACCTCGACCGGGGTCGAAAGGAATGGGCTAAGCCCTCAATAGAGGCTCTAACAGAGCTTACCCAGACCGATATTCAAAAGGTAAACCAAACAATCATAGATCACATGGAAAGTCCTGTGATCTTAATTCCACAGGTCGCTGGGCATATAATAGGTGCAGGGGGAAAGAGGCTTAGGCCAATGCTAACACTCGCTGCTGCTCGCATGTGTGGCTACGATGGCGATCGTCATATCGGACTTGCTGCGTGTGTGGAATTTATCCATACGGCGACTCTGCTGCATGACGATGTGGTCGATGACAGCGATCTTCGGAGAGGGTCTGCGAGTGCAAATGCTGTCTGGGGAAACAAGTCAAGCGTTCTTGTAGGGGATTTTCTATTCAGTCGTGCATTTGAACTAATGGTGAAGGATGGCGATCTAGATGTTTTACGCATACTTTCAGAAGCATCGTCCGTTATTGCAGAAGGAGAAGTTCTCCAACTCGTCACCGCTAACGATACCGAAACAACGGAAGGTGACTACCTAAAGGTTATTCGCTCAAAAACAGCGAAACTTTTTGCAGCAGCCTGCGAAATTGGGCCAGTCGTAGCCGGACGTTCACGGGAAGAATGGAAAGCGCTTAATTCATTCGGACACAACATTGGGATGGCTTTCCAATTAGTCGATGACGTCCTCGACTATTCTGCCCGGCAGGCAACGCTAGGAAAAACCGTCGGAGACGATTTTCGTGATGGCAAAATCACTCTTCCCGTGGTGCTAGCATTCAAGGGTGCTGACAATGAAGAAAAGTGTTTTTGGCGCCGAACTATGGAAGATTTGGAACAAAAAAAGGGAGATTTTCGTCGCGCAGTGACGTTACTAGAAAATTCTGGCGCACTTAGTTCCACGATAAACCAAGCCCACGAATTTGGAATGAGGGCAAATCAAGACCTGGATGCATTTCCGGACAGTGAGTTTAAAACTGCTTTACTGGAGGCAGTCGACTTTGCGATACGACGAAACTACTGAGTAGTACAAATTCTATCGGCCCTTGAAATTAGGCCGACGTTTTTCCATGAAGGCTTTTCTCCCCTCCTGGTAGTCTTCGCTTTCGAAACAAGCATCGATTAGAGCTTGAACCTTTTCCATGTTTCTTTGGCTCTCATCTAATTGAGTGTTTTGGATGGAGGTTTTTAATAATTTAATTGTTAGTGGTGCGTTAGAGGCAATTGTCTCTGCCAAATCAATCGCAGTTTGTTCCAACTCAGTGTGTCGCACGATCTCGTTTACTAGGCCCATCTTCATGGCTTGCTCGGCGGGATAGCGGTTTCCCGTGAAAAGCATTTCAGAAGCGTATGCGGGTCCAATTAATTTAACCAAATTATCCACGCCGCCAAAGCCAAAGCCAAGCCCAAGTTTAGCAGGTGGCAACCCGAAGACAGAGTTGTCCGCAGCAATCCGAAAATCACACAACATCGCGGTTAAGACTCCTGCGCCTAAACAATATCCTTGGATCATCGCTACTAATGGTTTTGAGAAATTTTTCATTGCCGAATTAGCCAGCTCCGAAGCCTCGTCATACAATTTGATCATATCCTTTGACGAGCGCTTTTCTCCAAACTGGGAAACATCAGACCCGGAAATGAAAGCCTTTTCTCCAGCGCCAGCGACTATAACAATGCGAACCTCATCGTCTTTCTCAAATTTGTCTAATATCTCGGGTATTGCTCTACGCATATCGTAAGTAACAGCATTGTATTTCGCCTGTTGGTCATAAATCATCCAACCAATGTTTTCCTCTTTACGCGACAGCATTTTCCCCGGAGTTGCGCGATTTTTTGTTTCATCATTCATGTTTTCTCCCCTCGGCTTAAACCACCGTATCCGCGTATAGTTTTTCTATTTCGATGGGCCCATATCCCAGTTCAAGTAGTATGTCATCGGTATGTTCACCTAGTGCCGGCGTTGCACTTCGAATTGATCGTGTAGCTCGGCTCATATTAACCGCTTGGCCAACCAGGTTAATCTCACCATGGCTGGGAGACAGAACCGGAGCCGCCAAGCCAAGATGCTTAACCTGCGGATCTTCAAACATTTTATCGATTGTGTTTATGGGTCCGCAAGGCACGCCATGTACATTAAGCAATTCAATCCATTCTGCGATCGGTTTGCGTCGGGTGTAAGTTGCTATTTCTGCATTAAGTTTATCCCTATTATCCCTCCTCAGATCAGCCGTCGCGTAATTTGGATTCTCTTCCATTTCAATAGCCTTTAGAGCTTTGCATAGCCGCTCAAACATGGCTTGCCCTCCTGCGGCTATATTAATATCGCCATCAGAGCAGGGATATACGCCCGTCGGGATAGAAGTTGGGTGGTTATTCCCGGCCTGCGGCGGAACCTCACCACCGATTAGCCAGCGGGCGGCTTGGAAATCCAGCATAGAAACCTGTGATTCAAGCAGCGACGTGTGCACCCATTGTCCCTCACCGGACGCCTCTCGCTCTAAAAGCGCTATTAGAATTCCTATGGCGCAATATAGACCAGCAGACAGATCAGCTATCGCGGTGCCTACACGCACGGGACCTTGGCCAGGTAGTCCAGTTACGGACATAACGCCGCCAAGCCCTTGCGCAATTTGATCTACACCTGGCCTATCTTTATAGGGCCCGTCCTGTCCAAACCCTGAGATGGAACCTAGAATTATACGATTATTTATTTGTCTCAAACTATTGTAATCAACCCCCAACCTGTTTTTCACATCGGGTCGAAAATTTTCGACAATGACGTCGGCCTTTGCCGCTAACTTATAAAAAATTTCGCGACCGGTTGCGGTTTTCAAATTTAATGTCATCGAACGCTTATTGCGGTGCAAGTTCTGAAAATCCGCACCATTTCTGTCGCCAGTAATTCCCTCCTTAATATTAGCTGATGGTGGTAATTCAATCTTAATACAATCCGCACCCCAATCTGCGAGTTGCCGAACGCAAGTCGGTCCGGCGCGAACGCGGGTTAGGTCAAGCACTTTGAAACGGCCGAGAGGCAGCGTAATTTCAGGCACTAATTGTTCCTCAGTTCCGCTTCGCCAGCTTTCGACCGTTTTTGTAAAAAGAGAGTGTCATCGGCTTTACTCCTTTATTTAAAATATAGTCAAACAAAAAGCGTGTACAAAAAGCAACTGCAGATTCCACTTTTCAGTTGACGGCAGCAAAGAAAAACCTCAGACCATCTTCATCGGAGTGTAGCTCAGCCTGGTAGAGCACTGTCTTCGGGAGGCAGGGGGTTGTTGAACTGCCCTAGACCATTTGCAGCAGAAATCCATGTGTTCTAACCCTTCCAACCCAGAAAAATAAGTTACCGATTCTCCATTGGCACCAATCTCGCACCAATGGGAATGAAAAATGGCGACTATAACAAAGAAACAGACCAAAGACACAATCAAATGGCAGGCCAGAATAAGGCTATCCAACCATTCACCAATAACCAGAACCTTTAATCTCAAATCTCATGCTCTGGCATGGGCGAGAGAGACAGAAATACAAATAGAAAAGGGTCTGCTCACCACTGGCTATGACAAGGCAGAGGAGACACTTGGAGAATTCCTGG